>CAXSDU010000010.1:55306-59396 GCA_964236165.1 uncultured Parafilimonas sp.
TTTACCTGGTGAAAGCGTAGAATACCAGTCATTTCTTCCGGTAAGTGTAAGGTATAAAAAGTTCTTATAAGCAATATCTGCCGTTCCATATATTGATTGATATTCTTCGTGATTAAGCGCATAACCTTCCGCCAGATTTTCCAGGTTACCTATGGTATATAAAAATGCAGTTGCAAAATTTTGCCCGCTTGCTGTTACAAATTCCTGTTGCGATTTACGGTAATTAACACCTGCCAACAAATTAACTGAAAAGTCGTTTGAGATTTTAAAATTCTTACCTACAGTACCATCTAAATTCAACTCGGTTAGTTTTACGTTTTGCTCATACATATCTCCGTTTGGCTCGTAGCCGGTACCTGTTGGAGTTATACCTGTATTGCGATCATTCGTGTAATCTTCATCTGCATCAAAACTTATAAAAATTCCATTATTAAAAGTGTATTTAAGATTTGCAGAACCAATAAAACGATTGCGGTGAATGGCAGACTGAAAAACATAAGCAGCAAAATATGGATTGGTAGTATATATATCTGCAAAAGGATTTAATTCGTAACCGTTAGGTAAAGTTCCATCACCTTTTGGACCTGCCATATCAGTTATATTAACATTGCGCGGTGCAAAAACAGGACCCCAGTTTAAGTTGCCAATTGCATCAGAAACATTAGGCGCATTTTTGGTGTATTCAGAATTGTATTGCGCCGATAGGGTTAACGATAAATGCTTATCAAAATTAAGCTCGGTATTTTGTGTGAGCGTATAGCGTTGCAAGCCTGCATTTGGAACATAACTATTATCATTTAAATAGCTTGCAGAAAAACGTGTGCTGCCATCTTCGCCAAATCCTTTACTAAGCGATACTGTGTTGGTTGTTGCCTGCCCTTCTGTGTAAAAACGTTTCATATTGCCTTTTGCTACATTTGAGTAAGGTCTTGAAACGCCATCGAACTGAGGTGTAGATGAACCATCCATTACAGCACCCCAGCTTGATTCCATTGAACTCAATGCATCGTCTGCATTTATAGGTTTAACACCGTTATAACCTTGCCCGTAAGTTGTTTGAAAATCTGTTTCATCAATTACGTCTTCCAACACATAATTAGAATTTACCTCAACGCCTAAGCCTTGTCCTGCTTTTCCTTTTTTTGTTGTGATAAGGATTACGCCATTAGCACCGCGGTAACCATACAAAGCTGTTGCAGCAGCGCCCTTTAAAATAGAAACGGTTTCAATATCATCAGGATTAATATCGCTAATTCCATCACCGCCATCTCTTCCACCATATCCGCTGCTAGCATCTGTTTGAGCATAATTATTATTAACCAAAGGAATTCCGTTTAATATGTATAATGGCTGGCTATTTCCTGTTAAAGAAGTTATACCTCGTATAATAACATTTGACGCACCATTTGGCCCTGCTGCTACGCCACTTACATTTACACCGGCTACCCTTCCTTCCAACCCGGAAACAAAACTATTATTACGCACTTCTGTAAGTGAACCTCCTTTTACTTCAGAAACAGAATAACCAACAGCACGTTTTTCTTTTTTAATACCAAGTGCTGTAACAACAACATCACCTAAAGTGTTGGCATTTTGTTTTAAACTAATGCTGATGTTTGTTTCGCCATTTAATTTTCTTTCCTGTTTATCAAACCCAACGTATGAAAAAACAAGTATTGAATTTGCACTTGCATCAATTGTAAAAACTCCCAACTGATTTGTAGTGGTAGCAGCTTTTTCGCCTTTTACTGTAACACTAACTAACTGTAACGGCTGCCCTGAAGAATCTGTTACAGTGCCCGAAATTTTTGCGGCTGCGTTATTATTTTGCGCACAAACATGATTAAGATTAAAATTCAAAAAAATTAAAAAAATTAAAAAATAAATTGCAGGATTAGTTTGAAGATTATTATTCAATTTACCCATAAGTGCAGGCTTTTAAAATGATTTTTTTACTGATTGCCAGTGCGATATTATAGATTTTTATTAAATGCAATTGATTTTTATAAAAAAAATAGTTTTATTATTTAACCGGAATATGCTAACTTTTTTTGCCGAAATTTATTCTGTTATAAAATTATGATGTTCAATCGTAATAACTAACAAGTGTTATTTATTGTTGTAAACAAATTAATTTTACATTTCAATTCTGTTGATGAATTATATGCCTCAAAATAAAATCCGCATCGTTACAGCTGCAAGTTTGTTTGATGGACACGATGCAGCTATAAATATTATGCGCCGCATTTTGCAAAGTAAGGGAGCAGAAATTATTCATTTGGGTCATAACAGAAGTGTAAAAGAAATTGTTGAATGCGCTATTGAAGAAGATGTGCAAGGCATTGCTATCACATCTTATCAGGGCGGGCACATTGAGTTTTTTAAATACATGAAAGATTTGTTAGATGAAAATGGTTGCGGACATATAAAAATATTTGGTGGTGGTGGCGGAACAATTTTACCGCAGGAAATAAATGAATTACAGAACTACGGCATTACAAAAATTTATTCACCTGATGATGGTAGAAAAATGGGATTAGAAGGAATGATTGAGGACTTACTTACATCCTGCGATTTTGTATTAAATGGCAGTGGTGAATATAGAAATCCGATGACGCTTGGTGAAGTAAAAGATATAAGAAAGATTGCAAGAAAAATTACAAATGCTGAGAATGGTCAACGGTCATCTGCCAAAAATCAACAGAAAAATACAATACCGGTTTTGGGAATAACAGGAACCGGCGGCGCAGGTAAATCTTCCGTTACAGATGAAATCGTTCGTCGTTATTTAAATACATTTTCAGATAAAACAATTGCTGTTGTTTCTGTAGATCCATCACGCAAAAAAACAGGCGGCGCTTTGTTGGGCGACAGAATAAGAATGAATTCTATTTCGCATCCGCGTGCATACATGCGCAGTCTTGCAACGCGTGATGATAATATTGCTTTAAGCAGTGCCGTTGAATATGCACTGGAAATTTGTAAAGCTGCAAACTTTGATTTAATTATTTTAGAAAGTGCCGGTGTTGGTCAAAGTGATGCTTCTATTTTAGATTATTGCAATGTAAGTATGTATGTAATGACGCCTGAATATGGCGCTGCATCTCAGCTTGAAAAAATAAATATGCTTGATTATGCAGACATAATTTGCATTAATAAATTTGATAAAGCCGGTGCATTAGATGCATTGCATGATGTGCGAAAACAATATAAACGCAATCGCAGTTTATGGGCTGCAAAAGATGAAGAGGTGCCTGTTGTAGGAACAATTGCATCTCAATTTAATGATGCAGGTATAAATGAATTATTTGAAAAAATTATAATTATTGTTGAAGCAAAAACCAAAATTGATTTTGGTACGATAGAGCAACATTATCACACAAATGATACAACTGCAAAATCATTAATTATTCCGCCAAAGCGTGTGCGTTATCTTTCTGAAATTACAGAAACTAATAAAGAATATGATAATTGGGTCAATGAGCAATGTACAATTGCATCGAAGTTGTATAAAATTGATGGTGTGTTGGAAGAAGATAAAATGCATGATGTTGCCGAATTAAAATCAATTCAGGAAAAATATGAAACAGCATTGCATCCTGAATGTAAAAAGCTAATTAAAAACTGGTCATCATTACAAAAAAAATACAGTGCAGATTTTTTTGAATATACAGTTCGGGATAAAGTCATCAAACAATCTTTAATTACAACATCATTAAGCGGAACAAAAATTCCAAAGCTTGTTTTGCCAAAGTATAAAGATTGGGGTGATATTTTAAAATGGCAACTGCAGGAAAATGTACCGGGCGAGTTTCCTTTTACTGCAGGAGTGTTTGAATTGAAAAGACAAGGCGAAGATCCAACTAGAATGTTTGCCGGTGAAGGCGGACCAGAGCGCACCAATAAACGTTTTCATTATGTTTCTTTAGATCAGCCCGCAAAGCGTTTAAGCACTGCATTTGATAGTGTTACATTGTATGGTGAAGATCCGGATCATCGTCTGGATATTTATGGAAAAATTGGTAACAGCGGCGTAAGCATTGCAACAGTTGATGATGCAAAAAAATTATACAGCGGGTTTGATTTATGT
>CAXSDU010000011.1:0-10674 GCA_964236165.1 uncultured Parafilimonas sp.
GGTTTATTAAAGCCGGGAATTTCGTTGGCAGATTATCATGAAAAAGTTGGTGATGAAGCCACCAAAGTTTTTATAAAAATTGGTTTGCTAACAAAAGAAGATGTAAAGAATGAAGACAAAGAAAACCGTGCTTACAGAAAATATTTATATCATGGTATTTCGCATCATTTAGGTTTGGATATTCATGATTTAGGAACATTTACTGAGCCTTTAAAAGAAGGAATGTTACTAACGGTTGAACCCGGTATTTATATTGAAGAAGAGCAAACAGGTATTCGTATTGAAAACAATGTTTGGTTAACAAAGAATGGTAATATTGACCTGATGAAAAATATTCCAATTGAAGCAGACGAAATTGAAAAGCTAATGAAGCAATAATTGAAACTGCATGAAATTATTTTTCATTCGTTACACAAAAATTATTTTCTGCCGGCTGCAACTGCATCGCATATTTGGTTTTTTATCAGGCGCATTTTTAAATGCAGTTTATCTTACTAAACTTTCAAAGTTTATTTATCAAAACAAACATGTTGCTATAAATGATTTTCCATCAAAATGGGATTATCATAAACGTTATCCTTTATACAAAGCTGTACTAGAAAAAGAAGTTGGAAATGCAGCTATAAATTATCTTGAATTTGGTGTTGCAAGCGGCGCATCATTCAAATGGTTTTTAGAACAAAATAAAAATTCAGAAAGTAAATTTTATGGCTTTGATACTTTTGATGGCTTGCCGGAAGATTATGGCCCGTATAAAAGAGGTGCTTTTTCAACAGGAAATAAATTCCCGGAAATAAACGATGCACGCGGAAATTTTTATAAAGGATTATTTCAACAAACACTTCCATCATTCTTAAAAAATTTTAATAACAGCAAGCGAACAATTTTAATGATGGACGCAGATTTACATTCTGCAACATTATATGTTTTATCAACAATGGCAGGCTTCTTAAAAAAAGGTGATTTGATTTTCTTCGATCAGTTTGCTGTACCAACGCATGAGTTTCGTGCGTATCTCAATTTCACAGAATCATTTTATATAAATCTTGAATTAATTGCTGCGGCCAATAATTTTTATTTTGCTGCGTTTAAAGTTCTTTAATATTATACAATGAAACAATTGCCCAACTTATTTACGCTACTTAATCTTTTTTTTGGCTGCATTGCAATTGTTTACGTTTTGCAACCGGGGCTTGTGCCTTTGTATACAAATAACGGCGTTCTTTTATCTGCGGATATGACTGATCTGGGAACACAATATTTAAGTATACCGGAACAAATGTTTATGGCTTCTCTGTTTATTGGTTTGGCTGCTGTAGTTGATTTTTTTGATGGCTTTATTGCACGATGGATGAAGGCAACTTCAGCATTGGGTACGCAGTTAGATTCGCTGGCAGATGTAGTGAGTTTTGGTGTGGCGCCTTCTATGATTATTTATGAATTTTTACGCTTGAGTTTTGCGCAGCAGGATAATGGATTGAATACAAATTTTATTTTTTTAGTTCCGGCATTTTTTATTGCGTGCGCAGGTGCATACAGGCTTGCAAGATTTAATATTGATATTACAAAACAAAATTATTTTAAAGGTTTGCCTATTCCTGCAAACGGATTATTAATTGCATCATTTCCTTTAATTTACTGGACAAATAATTATGCAATTGTTACAGATACTTTAATCAGTCCGTGGTTTTGGTACGCAGTAATTTTAATCTTATCATGGCTGATGGTTTCTAAAAAACCGATGCTTGCATTAAAGTTTTCAAACTTCGGTATAAAAAATTTTATGCCATTTATAATTATTGCGCTGGTGGCAATTGTATCGGCATTCTTTATTCAATGGCTGGCTGTGCCTTTAAGTTTTTTAGTGTATGTTATTTTATCTTTGTTCAACAAACAATCAAAAACTGTATGACATATAATGTTCAGATAAAAGTGATGTTATTAAAAGATTTGCTTGATCCGCAGGGAAAAGCAGTGCAGGCAGGTTTGAAAAATTTGGGTTTGAATAGCGTGAATGATGTGCGCATCGGCAAACACATTACTTTACAGATTGACGCAAATTCTGAAGACGAAGCAAAAGCTTTAGCTGATAATGCTTCCAAAAAATTACTCGCAAATCCTGTAATGGAATTTTATGAAATTGAAATGATAAATTGAATTTGAAGATTTGAAAATTAGTTAATTTGAAATGCTGTGGCAGTCATTTTCGAATTTTCAATTGCCACATTTTCAAATTATGCTTTACCTTGTTCCCACACCACTTGGAAATTTAAAAGATATCACACTTCGTTCTATTGAAGTTTTGCAATCTGTTGATTTGATTTTGTGCGAAGACACACGCACTTCCTCAAAACTGTTGCAACATTATCAAATTCAAAAACCATTATCACCTTATCATCAGCATAACGAACATAAAATTCTTGCACATTTAATTGAGCAATTGCAAGCCGGAAAAACAATGGCTTTAATAACTGATGCTGGAACGCCGGGTATTTCAGATCCTGCATTTTTACTGGTGCGTGAATGTTTAAAAAACAATATTAAAGTTGAATGTTTGCCGGGTGCAACCGCTTTTGTTCCAGCTTTAATTAACAGCGGTTTGCCCATTAATCGTTTTGTGTTTGAAGGTTTTCTTCCTTTGAAAAAAGGTCGTCATACTTTGCTTACGCAACTAGCCAATGAAGAAAGAACAATTGTATTTTATGAAAGCCCTGTTCGTCTTATAAAAACACTTAAAGATTTTATAGAATATTTTGGTGCGGAAAGAAGGTGCAGTGTTAGCAGAGAGTTAACAAAGATGTTTGAAGAAAATTTTCAGGGAAGTTTGTACGAAGTTTGCACGCACTTCAATAACAAAACTATTAAAGGTGAGATTGTAATTGTTGTTAAAGGCAAACATTAATTATACTATATGAAAAAAATATTTTTCACGTTTTTGCTTTTCTTTGTTGTTGTATTTACGGATGCGCAGATTAGAAAAATTCCTGCAGAAGTTACAGATGCTTTTGCAGCACGTTACCCACATGCAACAAAAGTAGAATGGAAAGATAAACTGCAATATTTTGAAGCAAGTTTTGAATTAAATAGCGCAGTGATAAGCGCAGATTTTTCTTCGAAAGGTGAATGGCAAAGCAGTGAACGTACAATGGATTTTGATCAGTTATCTGTTGAAGTAAAAGATGGTTTTGCAAAAAGCAAATATGCTGATTGGGATAAAAAATCTGTTGCAGAAATACAGGAGCTCGGCCAACCGCTTCAGTATAAAATAAATATTTCTAAAAGCGATTTGCAGAAAAAAAATTTATTTTTTGATGCCAACGGAAAACTATTAAAAGACAACATTACCTTATAATATTCTGCCTGTATAAATGCATCATTTGCGTTGCTCAGGCATTTTTTTATAAATTTTTCCAGCAATGAATTGTAAAATCAAGCCTCTATTCTTAATTTCTTTATTATTCTCTTGTTTAATTTTAAAAGCGCAACCAGATCGCTGGCAACAACGCGTTGCATATAACATTAATGTAAACATGAATGTTAACACAAACCAGTTTACAGGAAACGAAAAGATTGATTATTGGAATAATTCTCCTGATACATTAGATCGCGTTTTTTTTCATTTATACTGGAATGCATTTCAACCAAACAGTATGATGGATGTACGCAGTCGTGAATTAGGTAAAACAGAATTGGGTACCGACAAAAATGGAAATTCTGTTTATGATTGGGATCCGAGAGTAAAAGATCGTATTCAGCATTTATCGCTTAATGAAATTGGATGGGATAGTGTTAACTATGTAAAGCTGAATGGTGTAAATCAAAAATTAATTTACCATGAAACAATTTTGGAAGTTGATTTAAAAACACCTTTGACGCCACATTCTAAAAATAGTTTTGAAATAGCATTTAATTGCCAGGTTCCGCTGCAGGTAAGAAGAAGTGGAAGAGATAATGCAGAAGGTGTTCGTTACAGTATGAGCCAGTGGTACCCTAAACTGAGTGAGTATGATTATGAAGGATGGAATGCAAACCCTTACATAGCAAGAGAGTTTTATGGTGTGTGGGGCGATTATAATGTAAACATCACAATAGATAAAAATTATATGCTGGCAGGTTCGGGCACTATACAAAATCCGAATGAAGTTGGATATGGATATGAAGCGTCAAACGAGAAACATCAAACGTCAAATTCAAAAACACTAACGTGGAAATTTAGCGCGCAAACTGTGCATGATTTTGTTTGGGCTGCTGATACTACTTATACAATGATTAAAAAACAAATGGCAAATGGTCCTTTGTTTTATTTCATTTATAAAAAATCTGCAACAGCAGATGCAACATGGAATGCATTGGCAGATACGATTGAGCATGCTTATCCATATATTTCAAAAACGTTTGGCGCTTATCCTTATAAAAATTATTCATTTATACAAGGCGGCGATGGCGGCATGGAATACCCAATGGCAACGCTTATAAAATCAGCAAGTATTGGCGGAGCCGTACATGAGTTTATGCATAGCTGGTATCAAGGAATGATGGGCACGAATGAAAGTTTATATCCATGGATGGATGAAGGTTTTACAACGTACGCAGAATTGCGAATTAGTAATTATTTAAAACGTGATACAGCATTTGCATTCGCTAATGCATATAATTCTTATTTCCGTTTGGTAAAAAGCGACAGGCAGGAACCATTAAGCACACATGCAGATCATTACAATACAAATTATGCATATGAAGTTGCCGCATATTCTGAAGGCTGTATGTTTTTATCGCAGCTTGGTTATATTGTTGGAGATGTTGCGCTTAATAAAATTTTATTGGAATATTATAATGAATGGCGTTTTAAACATCCAAATCCAAACGATTTTATTCGCGTAGCAGAAAAAATAAGCGGTATAGAATTACAATGGTATAAGCAATACTGGGTTTATACAACCAAAAATATTGATTATGCAATTGGTGATATAAACATGAGTGGTAATAATGCAACTATAACTTTAAAGCGTTTGGGTTTAATGCCAATGCCTGTTGATGTTTTAATTACTTATAAAGACGGTTCGCAGGAAATGCATTACATACCTATGAATTTAATGTATGGTGCAAAGCCTGCAGAAGACAGCGTTAAACGAATTGTACATGAAGACTGGAAATGGGTTGATCCTGAATATAATTTTATTATTAACAGGTCTGTTGCTGATATTAAATCCATCGAGATAGACCCCAGCAAGCGCATGGCAGACGTTAACCGTGTAAACAATAAAATTATAGTTCCTTAAAAATAATTTAATGAGCAACCTTTGAATAAAGATCAACGTATTACTCTTTAAATTTTTAACATACAACTGCAATACCGTAAGGGTAAAGCCTTACGATTTTTATTTGGTCAGATTAACCCGCGCCGCTATTTTTGCGGCCTTTATTGGGTTTAAAAAAAAATACGAATGTTTCGAGCAACCTACTGCTTATTAAAATTCACCCTGCTTTTTGTTTTTATTGTAAATATTTTTTCCTGTAAACCTGTGCGCATCGCTTATTTTAAGGATGTGCCTGATTCAACAAATATTAAAAGAGCTTTACAAACCGTACCTGTTCAAGCTGCAATAGTTCATCCGGATGATGTATTAAACATAACTATTCAAACGCTTGATGCTGCTGCAAATAATATTTTAAATCAGGGCAACTTACCCGTTAGTTCCGGAGCAGTTACAGGTCCCAACGATAGAAATACAACACAGTCTTTAATCAGCGGTTATCTGGTTGATAAAGATGGCTTTGTTCATTTACCCTATATTGGAGATGTTCTTGTTAAAGATTTAACCAGCCAGCAGGTAAAACAATTAATCACAGAAAAAATATCTGTTTATTTTAACGATCCAGTTGTGAATGTAAGATTCACAAACTTTAAAATAACGGTTTTAGGTGAAGTAAGAAACCCTACAACTTTTCTTATACCCAATGAAAATCCAACTATTTTTGATGCGCTGGGATTAGCAGGTGATATAACAATTGACGGAAGACGTGATAATGTTATGCTGATAAGATCTGATGAAGGTGGAAAGCGAGATATTGTTAGGCTTAATCTTGACAGCAGCTCTTCAATTGCGTCCTCATATTTTTATCTCAAGCCCAATGATGTTTTGTATGTAGAACCAACTGCAGACAAAGTAGCAGGTACCAGCAATTACAGAATAAGAGATATAGCAGTAATAAGCAGTGCCTTATCATTAATGATAATTATTATAGCGAGACTTATTCAATAAATAAAAAAGAACTGCGTTGTAGTTTTAATAATTGATTTAAACAATTTTAGATATGGCGGATGTAGATAATGATTTTACAACAAGTGCTGTAAGACCGCATAAAGATGTGGACGTAAAATTTTTAGTGGCAAAAATATTAGGCAACTGGCACTTTTACGTGTTATCCATTCTTATACTTCTTGTAATTGGATTTGCAGTTTTTCTTTTTACATCTCCACGTTATACCGTTGAAACAAGAGTGCTTGTAACCGGATATAATCCACAGGGCAGATCTGTAACCGGTACCGATGAATCTACTGTTTTAAACGATTTAAATATTAATTCTGTACCAAATTCTGTAAGTAACGAAATGGAAATTCTTCATTCCCGTACACTTGTAGAAAAAACAGTAAAAGATCTGCAATTAAATGTGGGTTATTGGGGGCAGGGCGAAGTTCGTTACGAAGAAATTTATAAGCAATCTCCTTACTTTATAAAATTAATTTCATTAAACAATCAGATGTTAATGAATAACCCGATGGAATATGATGTGCGGGTGATGGGAGATAAAGTAAAATTTCAGGATGAATATACAGACAGCGTTTTTACGGCTGCCTTTGGCGATACATTACATTTTAGATATGGAGCATGGGTAGTAGAAAAAAATCCTGACGTAACAGAAAACAATTCCAAACACCAGCTTGGTCTTATTATTAATAGTTACAGTAATGCCTTGTATGATTATTTGGAAGACATTGAAGCAGCAACGGTAACTGAATACGTTAATATAATTGACTTAACCATTAGCGGTACTGCACCCGAAAAAAGTGAAGACATGTTCAGGTATTTGGTAAACCTGTATATAAAATCAGATATTGATGATCATAACAGAATTGCAGATAGTACAATTGAATTTATCAACAAACGTCTTGCTGGTGTTTCACAAGAGCTAACAGGTATAGATAGAAATATCGAATCATTTAAAAAAGAAAATCATCTTACAGATATTGGCAGCGACACAAAAGAGCTGCTTCAAAATACATCTACTGCTAACCAAAATCTTGCAGAAAAACAAGTTGAGTATAAAGTTATTGATGATCTTGAAAAGTATTTAACCGATGACAGGAATAATACGCGTATTATGCCTACCACCGCGCCTATTCAATATCCTGCATTTGTAAAAACACTTGACAAATACAATACTTTACAATTAGAAAGACAAACAGATCTGCAAACTTCTACCGCGGCCAATCCTGCTATAAAAAGTATAGATATTCAGTTATCGCAACTGAGAGGAGATTTGCTTAGTGTGATGAAAACCTATAAAGCTTCTTTGGGTACAGAACAATCAGAATTGCAAACCCGCAATGATCAAATGATGGGCAACATATATAAAGTTCCAACGCAGGAACGTATATATCTTGATTTTACGCGCCAGCAAAATGTAATGCAAAATCTTTATACATATCTTTTGCAAACAAGAGAACAAACTGCAGTTTCAAAATCAAATAATATAGGTCCTATACGAATGATTGATGAGCCACAACGCGGTGCACTTCCCTGGTTTCCAAACATCGTTCTTATAAGTATTGTTGCAATATTTTTAGGATTACTTATTCCTTCGGTTACTTTATTCATGCAGGAGTTACTTAACACACGCGTAATTAGTACAGATGATATTACAGCTTATACTAATGTACCCGTTGTTGCAAGTATTAGTCATACAAAAAAATCAAGAGAACTATTAGTTACAAAAGATTCGCGGAATCAGGTTTCAGAACAATTTAGAGCACTAAGAACAAGTTTGCAGTTCTTAATGCCGGGCAATTCAGAAAAAGTTTTGATGACAACTTCGAGCATGGGTGGTGAAGGAAAATCTTTTACTGCAATTAATCTCGCTGGCGCAATTGCTTTTACAGGCAAAAAAGTTTTGTTAATGGAAATGGATTTAAGAAAGCCAAGAATTTCATCAGCACTTAATGTAGATAATTCTTTTGGGTTTTCTGATTACGTTGTTTCCGACGCGAAGATTTCAGATATAATAAAGCCTTCTACAATACATCCAAATTGTTTTCTTGTTGGTTCCGGCACACGCCCGCCAAATCCTTCAGAATTGCTGGTACATGAAAAAACAGATAAATTATTTGAAGAAGTAAGAAAAGAATTTGATTATATAATTGTTGATTGCCCTGCCATAGGATTGGTTACAGATGCACTTTTATTAAGTAAATATACAGATGCAGTTTTATACTTAGTAAGGCAGCGCTATACATACAAAAAACAGATAAACATTATTCAGGGGCTTGCAAACGATAAGCGATTTAAAAAAATTGATATCATTTTTAATGATGTTAAAGATATACCCGGTCACGATTATGGTTATAGTTACGGTAGTAATAAGCATAGCTATAAATATTATGAAGATGATTATAAACAACGTTCTTTTTTTGCAAAACTTTTTGGCGCAGGCAAAAAAGAAAACAGTGAATTATAATTGCTTAATACATATTTAAATATCGCGTACTAAGCTTATTAATATTGTAAGTAAAAAACTTTTTAGATATAATTAGAACTTGATTTTTCAATTCTGTTTAAGATACATTATATTATTGTGTAAGCATTTAGCCTTACACAAAACTTTACTTACTGTAATAGTTATTGCTTAGGATTTATTTGAATGACACAAAAAAAACAGGTTATACAATCCGGCGCCTGGCAAATGCTAAATGTAGGCGTAAAGGTTTTTTCCCAGTTCGCTTACTATGCAGTTATGGCGCGCTTGTTATCAAAAGCTGAATTAGGTGTTTTTGCGTTGCTTAATTCCTTCATGAATTTTGGTAATATGATGGGTGATGGTGGTATGGGCGATGCACTTGTTCAGCGCAGGGATATTGAGAAAGAACATATAAATGCAGCATTCTATTCAAGCATTATACTTGCATTTATTATCTATATAATTATATATTTAATTTCTCCATGGGCTGCTGTTTTTTATCACGAGCCGCAACTCACATCTTCTCTACGCGTTTTTAGTATTATTTTTCTTTTTGCTGCAATGTATTCAGCATCTTTTTCTGTGCTGCAAAAAAGATTTGCTTTTAAAAAGATTTTTCTTGCTGATGGCGTAATGCTTTTGCTATCTAATATACTCGGCATTGCATTAGCATATAATAATTTCGGAGTGATGTCGCTGGTTTATTCGCAGCTATTTTATTTTGGTGCGGAAATGATAACGCTTTTGTACTATCAGCCAATACCGCTTAAACTCGGCTTTACAAAAAAGCATTTTAAAGATCTCATTGGCTATGGTACAGGATTAACGCTTATTCGCTTTAATACATACATTGTAAATTTTGGTATAATACTCGAAGTTGGTAAACTAGTAAAAGCAGTTACACTTGGTGTTTTCGACAGAAGCTTTAGAATAATGAATATTCCTCAACGTTTTTTATATGATATGGTGCAGCGCGTAATGATGCCGGCGATGGTAAAAAAAACCGATACTGCCAAAGGTACTTATACTGCATTTTCAAAAACATTTTCGTTTGTAACATCACTATTATTACCACTTACTGTTTTCCTGATTATTTTTAGTAAACCTATAGTATTAATTCTGTTGGGTAAAAGATGGCTTGATGCTGTATTAATGCTGCAAATATTTTTCCTTAACCTGCCTATGCGTACTGCAGCAAGTTTGGGTGATACACTCATGCGTGTTCATGGTCTTATACGTTTAAATTTAATTCGTAAGGTGCAAAACTCAGTAATAATTTGTGTTTTGATTTATATAGGTTTTAAGTGGGATGGAGTAATAGGCATTAGCTGGAGCATATTTATATCTACTTTTATTTCTTATGTTATGATGATGTTTATCATTAAAAAACGAATATTCCCTGCTGATTGGAAGAAGCTTGTTTTTCGACCTTATTATAACGGCATTTTTATAACTATTTGCTGGGTACTTCCATCCTATCCTTTATTTCTTGCCATTAAAGCATTTATAAAAGATGATATTATTTCGTTTGTTATTTTATGCAGCATTGCATCTTTGGCAATCGTACTCGCTTTTATAAAAAAACCTGCGCTTTTAGGAAGTGATGTGGTTTACATACAGGAAGATTTCCTTCAAATGTTTAAGAAAAAAAAGAAAAAAAAGTTGGTTACTCAGCCAGCTTCTGATCATATAAATGAATAAAAATGTTGCTATTAAAATGCTTTAAAATGTTTAATTAATTTTGCAAAGATTATGCAGCCTTCTTACCAGCTTAATTACAGGGATACAAATTCGGTTATCATAAAATCAGATGAGATAATTTTCTTTTGTCTTCTTAGTGTTATAGGTGTTGTTCTATATTTCTGTTTGTATGAATCAACTTCTGTTCCGCTGGTTTTAATTACATTCCCGTTGGTATTATATAACAGAGCATTTCTG
>CAXSDU010000011.1:10684-54808 GCA_964236165.1 uncultured Parafilimonas sp.
TTCCCGATGTTCTTAACGCTGTCTTTATCACAAGGAGCATTTTCGCAGGCAACCTCCGGTGTAGGAACGGCTGACGCTTCTTATGCAGAAAGTTTATCTATAGCCATGGTTGCTCCGTTACTGCTTTATGATCTTATTACTCAAAAAAGTAAAATAGTACCATACAGGTTTGTTATCTTTTATTTGATATTTATAATATTTGTTTACATAGGCATATTTATATATTATCAGCATCCAGAAAATTACTTAACACTTGGTACCAGCCAGGGCAGGTACGCTGCAATTCCAAGAAGTATTATAAAATCAATTAAAATAATTTTTTATCTTTTCTATTTAAGGGTACTTATCAATTATCCTTTATCAAGAAACATTAAAACGTTAGAAGTAACGCGGCGTTGTGCACCTTTTATTATTATTCCGCTTGGTATATATTTATTATTCAACGGGCGGGTACAAAACGGTGCGGGTTATTCAGGAACTTTGCAATTAGGAGATGCACATCATGGCATTTTTACTTCCGAACTGTGTGCACTCACCATCTACTTGTTTATTACTTTGTTTAGCAGAAAACCCCGCATACATCTTTTTACAAGATTTATAGCTTTTGGTTCGATTGTATTGGTGGGCATGATGATTATGGTAATGGGTTCAAGAAATGGTCTCGTATGTTATGCATTGGTATGTTGTATTGGTGTTTTTATACACTTGAAAAAAAGGAAAATTGATTTTCAGTTTATTATCGTTTCTATAGGTCTAGTTGCGGCAGTTATTGCTGTAATTCTATCGTTGCAATCGCCTACAGTAGAGCGGGCTATTTATATGATGGATACGCAAGGCGGTGGTGAAAGAGTGTATTACTGGCAAGCCGGCTTAAAAGTAATTGAACGATATCCTTTATTTGGTTTAGGTGGTGATGAATCCGCTTCTGTGGGAGCAGTAGCACATTATTCACCGGTAGCAGTTGATGACAGGGTTATGCACAACACAATTTTAGAAATGGCAGTTGAATATGGTTTAATTGCTGCAATATTTTATGTCATACTCGTAATTTTTGTTTTAATATGGGGCTTCCGTTTATATAAAGTTGCGCTCGATAAACAAGATCTTTTACTGGCTGCTCCTCTTATAAGTTATTTCATTATAATGTTTGCAAACTTGTTTACAAGTAATGTTTGGGGCACGCCAAGCTGGTATAATATGAGTTTGATATTAGCGCTATCAATTCAAATTGTTTATCCGGCATACATTAAGAAAAAAAGAATCAATACTTTTTCTCCCATGCAACATCAGCTTGCAGAAGCAGCTAAATAGTGAACTTAATTTAAATTAAAGTTTCCCTTATTGCAACACTTTCCACCAGTTCTCCACAGACATTTTTTGGGTTGAAGATTTGGTTGTTATTTGACTTATGTTCGCAATGGCTTTATACATAAGCAACGCAAATAAGCGTTAGAAAAACCAGTAATATTTTCAACTTAATTTATGAAATGCATTATAAATTTTCCGGAAATAATTTATATATCTCCAATGAAAATTTTATAATTAATTCCGGGTGGAAATAAAAAAGTAACAATGAAATTGAAGCACCTTGAAATAAAAGGCTTTAAAAGTTTTGCAGACAAAACCATTTTAAATTTTGATGCAGGTATTACAGGAATTATTGGCCCCAATGGTTGCGGCAAAAGCAATATTATAGATTCTATCCGGTGGGTTATTGGCGAACAAAAAATATCACAACTACGTAGCGAAAATTTAGAAGCATTAGTATTTAATGGTTCTAAAACCCGCAGCTCAAGCGGGCTTGCAGAAGTTAGTCTCACTTTTGAGAATACAAAAAATTTATTACCAACAGAATTTAATACTGTAACAGTAACACGGCGTTTCTTTAAAAATGGCGAAAGTGAATATCGCCTGAATGATGTGGTTTGTCGCTTAAAAGATATTCATAATCTTTTTCTAGATACCGGTGTAAGCAACGATAGTTATGCCATCATTGAATTAGGAATGGTAGATGATATAATAAAAGATAAAGATAACAGCCGCCGCAGAATGCTTGAACAAGCTGCCGGCATTACTATTTATAAAACAAGAAAGAAAGAAGCCAAGCTAAAACTTGATGCAACAGAAAGCGATTTAAACAGGATTGAAGATTTGCTGTTTGAAATTCAAAATCAATTGAAGGTTATTGAAGGCCAGGCAAGAAAAGCAGAGAAGTATCACGAAATAAAAAAAGAGTTTAAAGAAATTTCCATTGAGCTTGCCAAAGCTGCATTAGAGGGTTTCAATATCACATATAAAGAACTTAACTATCAGCAGGAAAAAGAAATAAATAAAAAGCATGCGATAGAAGCTGAAATAGCAACTGATGATGCCGCAATTGAAAAAGAAAAATTGGGCTTTGTTGAACAGGAAAAAGAATTGCAAAGCATGCAACATGCGTTTAACAATTTACTGCAAAATCTGCGCAGTAAAGAGAATGAAAAAAATCTTGCGTCGCAAAGTCTTCAATATTTAAAAGAAAAAGAAAGCTCAGTAAAAGATTTTTTGCTTAAGGCAAAAGAGCAGTTGAAAAATATTGATGACTCTATACAATATACGCAACTGCAAAAAACACAGGAAGAAAATAGTATCATTATTCTGAAAGAAAAACTTGAACAATTACAAAAAGAAACAGAAACAAAACGTTCATCGCTTGATGAAAAACGCAGTGCTACAGATAAAGTACGCAGCATTCATCTTCAAACACAGCGTAAGCAATTTGATGCTGAAAAAAATCTTGCTGTTGCTGATACATCCGTTCAAAATTTAAACAGAACATTATCGCAAATTGAACAGGAACAGCAAAGCAGAACTACAGCATTATTGCAATTAGATCAGGATTTATCAGCCAAAACAAAAACGCTGGAAGAGCAGCAACAGTTACTGCAGCAATTAAAAGAACAAAACGAATTAACCCGGCAGCAAATACTTGAATCGCAAAGTGAACTTGAAGTTTTACGCAGTAAGTTAACTGAAGAGAATAGAAAATTTGATGCGCGTCGCAACGAGCATGATTTGCTAAAGAGCCTTGTAGATTCAATGGAAGGTTATCCTGAAAGCGTAAAGTTTTTGCATAAAAATGCACAATGGAATTTACAAGCGCCTATTCTTTCAGATATTATTTATGTGCAGGAAGCATACAGAACTGCAGTTGAAAATGTGTTAGCGCCTTATCTTAATTACTACATTGTAAATAATCTTAAAGAAGGTTTGCAGGCAGTAAATCTTTTAAGTACAAATAATAAAGGCAAAGCGAATTTTTTGTTGCTTGATAAAATTGCAGGCGTAGAAAATGAGCCGCATCAACCCGAACAAACTATAAAAGCGCTTGATGTAATTGAAGTAGATGCGCAGTATAAAAAGTTAGCTGAGTATTTATTGGGCAATGTATTTATTGCTGAAAATGAAGAAGCGCTTGTAAACAGTAACGGCGCTATTGTTTTGGAAAAATCAGGAAAGTACGTAAAAGGGAAATATACATTAACCGGCGGCAGCATTGGATTGTTTGAAGGTAAAAGAATTGGCCGTGCAAAAAATCTTGAAAAACTGCGTGAAGAAATTACAGAGCAGGAAAAAATTGTAAACGGTTTAAAAAAAGATATTCAACAAAAACATACTGAAGTTATTGGCTTTAATCAGCAGCTTAAAGAAAACCTGATTAAGCAAACAGAAACAGAAATTAATCAACTTACAAACACTGTTTTTGCATTAAAAAATAAAACAGAAAATCTGCAATCACTTAAGCAGAATACTGCTACGCAAACTGAACAATTACAAACCCGCTTAAAAAATGAGCAGACTATTATAACAAAGCTACGCTCTGAGCTTACAGTTATTAATTCAGAAACAGAAGATATTACTACGCAAATTAAAGATGCAGAACAAGCTTACATAAGCACAGAAAAAGAATATAGCGGCGCATCAAATGTGTATAATGAAAATAATATTCTTTTTACAAAACTGCAAAGCAAAATATCTGCGTTACAACAGGAATTAACATACAAGCAAAAACAGTTGCAGGATTTGCATGCACAAATTGAACAAAATACAAAACAGTTAACAGAAGCATCAGTACAAATAAAAACAGGTACACAAACTGTAATTGAAACAGAAAAAGAATTAAGCAACCTTTTACATGCAAAACGGGTAGAAGAGAAAAAATTAAACGAAGCAGATGCGGCTTATTATAACCAGCGAAATGCATTACAGGAAAAAGAAAGTGCATTGCGCAATAAAATAAAAGCGCGTGAAATTGCTGATAGTTTACTGATTGAAATAAAAGATAAACTCAATGAACTGAAATTAAATCTTGCGGGTATGCGGGAACGTTTGCAGGTTGAATTTAAAGTTGACTTAGATACTATTATTGATGAGCCACGTAATACAACAAACGCAATAGAAGATTTGCAGGCAAGTGTTGATAAAATGCGTAAGCGACTTGAAAATATTGGTGAAGTAAATCCAACAGCTATTGAAGCATTTGTTGAAATTAAAAAACGCTACGAATTTATTCTTGAACAAAAAGCCGATTTAGTAAACGCAAAAGAAAGTTTATTACAAACAATAGAAGAAACAGAAGCGACCGCTAATCAGCAGTTCCTTGATACATTTAATAAAGTACGCGAGCATTTTCAAAAAGTATTTAAAGCATTATTTACTGAAGAAGATACAGCAGACCTTGTACTTGACAATCCGGATAACCTTAGCGAAACAGGAATAGATGTTATTGCCAAACCCAAAGGGAAAAAGCCTTCATCTATCACGCAGTTAAGTGGCGGCGAAAAAACACTTACTGCAACAGCATTATTGTTTTCTATCTATTTAATAAAGCCTGCACCTTTTTGCATTTTAGATGAAGTAGATGCGCCGCTTGATGATGCTAACGTTGGCAAGTTTACTCAAATGATACAACAGTTTAGCAATAACTCTCAGTTTATAATAGTAACGCACAACAAAATGACGATGAGTACAGTGGACGTAATTTATGGCGTTACCATGCAAGAACCCGGCGTAAGTAAACTAGTGCCGGTTGATTTTCGCAGTTTAAATTAAATATAGTTTCAAAGGAGTTTATAAATAAAAGGCTGTTTTTAAACAGCCTTTTTAATTAAAAAAGTTCAGAAATAATTTTCTAATAACTTAACTATTCTTTTAGATTATAAACTTGCTAAACAAGAAAAGAATAACGCAAAACCTTGGCACATTTATTACGTTAATCAATCGTTAATCCACTCTTTCATTAAAAAATCCTTCCAATGTTAACGAAAAAAGCTTTGCACGATTCGGGAGAACAAATCAGTTCTTCCCGCCGAAACTTTATTGGTAAAATAGGAGGCGTTGCTGGTATTACGGCTTTAGCTGTTGCTTGCCAAAAATCAGTAAACTCTTCTTCTAAATTAAACGATTCATCAGTTGATGATGGTTCTACAGGTTTTGGACAGGGCGATATTGCCATATTAAATTATGCCTATCTTCTTGAACAATTAGAAGCAGCTTTTTATATAACTGTTGCTTCCAGTTTTTACAGTGGCGCTACTGATTGGGAAAAAAGAAGATTGAACCAAATCAGGGATCATGAAACAGCGCACCGCGAATTTTTTAAAACAGCTTTAGGGAGTAGTGCTATTGATGAATTGGAATTTGATTTCAGTTCAGTCGATTTCACAAACAGAACAAGCGTTCTTACAAATGCACAAACGTTTGAAGATACAGGTGTATCTGCATACAATTTTGTTGCTTATCTTATTGTAAATCCTGAATATCTTTTAGCTGCTGGTAAAATTGTTTCAGTTGAAGCACGCCATGCATCTTACATAAGAGAACTGGTTAAGATTAATTCTTTTGCAGATAGCTCTGTTGTTAAAACTGCAGGATTGGATTTAAGTAATCCGCCTAAAGTAGTTCTTGAAGCCGTAAAGCCTTTTATAAAATCAAACATGAACATGAATGGTTTCCCAATGTAAAAACTTTAAAAATTAATTTATGAATCTTAATCAAATAATAACCGAAATAGAAAAAACAGATCCAGAGGTGTATGAAAGACTGGATTCACGCCGTGAAGCCATGCGTAAATTTACAAGCGTTGCTGGAAAGGTTGCTCTAACGTGTGTTCCTCTTTTATTAGGAGGGATGTTTAAAAAAGCTTATGCAGGAGATAAAAAAGTTTCAAGCGTACTTGATGTTTTAAACTTTGCACTTAAACTTGAATACCTTGAATCTTCTTTTTATAAAAAAGGTTACAACACAAAAAATTTAATACCCGATGGCGATGAAAAAGAAACTTTTTACATCATTGGTTATCATGAATTGCAACACGTAAATTTTCTTACTTACGCAATAGAATCTTCCGGCGGCACACCTGTACCTGAGCCAAAATTTGATTTTACTGCAGGCGGTACATTTCCTACTGTATTTTCTGATTATAATACTTTCTTAGCTGTAGCACAAGCTTTTGAAGATACAGGTGTTCGTGCTTATAAAGGGCAAGCCACTAATTTAATGGGATCAGGCAGTGTTTTAACTGATGCTATTCGCATTCATTCTGTAGAAGCTCGTCATGCAGCAAAGATTAGAGAACTCCGATCAGAAAAATATAGCGATGAAAGTATAAGACCATGGATTACCGGAAAAAATACAGCAGGTATCGGCTCTGCAGTTGATGCTAATTATAAGGGTGAAGAAAAAACAAAACAGTTAGGTGTTGACATAATAAATATCAATGGCTATAATATTAGCTTTGATGATGCCACAGAGTGTTTTGATGAACCATTAACTATAGACCAGGTTTTAAAGATCGTTTCTCCGTTTATTGTAGCGTAATTATTAAAATCTATCTTAAGTGTATCAAGCCTGCTAATGCAGGCTTTTTCTATAGAAAAGATTTTCTAATCCAAGACATATTCGCTGCATTCCTTTTACCCATTAAAACTACATGTGTCACCAACAAAAATGACAATCTTTCAACACACCTCAAATCACCAACACTTTGCGATTCCTTGGGTAAAACTACTCACAGTCACTATTGCACAACAAACTTATAATACAACAAGAGATATTATTAGCATCACTATATTCATTATTGCAGCAGATTCAAGATCTTAGTCATTTACTGCTTTATTTGCACAGGTTACCGCAGACAATTTTATTGGCTTTGTTAAACTTAAGTGATATACTATCAACATTTGTGGCTGTTGCCACGGGCGTGTAGGATTATCCATATACAGGTTTATTAATGCGGAAAACGCACAACTCTTGTAGCAGTTCAGTAATGAATGGCAAGCAAATAATGAAGATTTAAACCTTAAAATGATTTACATAAGGCGCCGCAAAAAACGGTGCAGAGTCTTAGTAAATCTTTAAAGATGCTATCTACATTTAAGGCTGAATAAATACTTTATAAAGTGCTTTTTTTATTAAGAGTACAAATGATTTATTAAAGCTTGCCGTCTTGGCTTGAGCACCTGTTGCTCTAATTATAATTGCGTAGATTTAAATACACAGATAAAAACATTTTCATGATATTATTGACCATTTTGTTATCATTTAGTATTCAGATCTGACTTGAATTTTTATAAATTTTAAAATTTATTCTTTAAAAGAATTTTTTCACTGCATCTTAAATTTTTTTTAAAAAAAATTAAAACCATTATATCACCTTGCACGTAGTTTGTCGTTATATTACATTGGAAATCTCCTCTTAAAATTTCTTAATTTAAAAAACAAGTTCATGTGCATGAAATTTTTACACTTTAATGGTCGAAGACTAATCCTCTTCTGCTTGCTGTTTACAGCGCTTGCTTATAACTCTAACGCTTCCTCACACAGAGAAGCACCTTTAATTTCTAATGATCCATTGGCAGATAATACTGATGTTTATGCCTTTCGAAGCCCGGACGATCCGAGCACTGTAACAATCATTGCCGATTACATTCCTTTTGAATTGCCTGAAGGCGGACCGAATTATTATACTTTCGGTGAGAACATCCGCTATGAAATTCATGTAAAAAATAATGCATCTACAACAGGTGATGACATTACCTACAGATTTACGTTTACACAGGTAGATCAAGACAGTACTACTTTTTTCAATATTCGTTTAGGTAAGCAGAACTTAAAAACAACTTATACCTGTGAAAAAAGTATGGATGGCGGTAAAACATTTGTAACAATAGTTAATGGTGGAATAGTGCCACCAAATAACATTGGACCACGGTCAATTAATAATGCTACAGTAGGTTTAGATACCAATTATAATTTACTGGCTAAAAATGCAATTTCAGCAACTGCCAATGGTGAAAAGATTTTTTGCGGACCTATTGATGATCCTTTTTTTGTTGATCTTGCCGGTGCATTTGATGTAGGCAATTTCAGAATAAGTGGAAATACTTTAAATGCTCCTAAAGATGGTCTTGCAAGATTTAATGTTCATACAATAGCATTAAAAATCCCAATTAAACTTTTGCAAAAAGATGGCAAAGGTGCTAACCAGGCTAAAGATATTTTAGATCCTGATTACGTAATTGGCGTGTGGGCAAGCGCAAGTCGTCAGCAAATTAAAACTTTCGATAATGGTTCTTATGGATATACAGGTAATTGGGTTCAGGTATCTCGTTTAGGAATGCCGCTTGATAACGAAGCAATAATACCAATTGGGTACAAAGATAAGTGGAATACAAATAATCCTAAAGATGACATTCAATATGGCGGCTATCTTGAAAATCCTGAATTAGCTTTATATATGGATGACAGCCAGTTTGGTACAGCAGTTCCGTCATTATCAACTTTGCGTATTCAAACAAAATCTTTAGGTCAGTTTGACTTTAGAAATGGAAAGCCTGGTCTTTTTTCATTAAAAGGTTCTGCTGCTGTTGAAGGTACAGCCTTAGATGATAAAAATTTTGGTACTATTTTGTTGCCAAATGATCATAGCCCACGTGCTGTTGATTTGTTACCTATATTTTATACAGGCGTTCCAAATCTTGCACCATATCAACTATTTACAGGCAAGAAAGATGGCAACCCGCTTGCAGCAGGCAAGCCCTTTATAAATAATTTTTTACCAACGCTTGGAGATATGCTTAGGCTTAATATGGCTGTACCGCCTACACCAAGAAACAGCGCAGATTTTAGCAGTGAAGGAATTGTACAGGCAGCTGTGCTAGGTTTAACAGATGCAAGGTTTAATGGTGATGCAAGTTTGCAATTCATTCCTAATATGGATGGATTCCCTAACGGAAGAAGACTTGAAGATGATGTTACTACTATAGAATTGCAGGCAGTAAGTGGTGTTGCATTAGCAGCTATCGGGCTTTGGTACGACGATTATACTGCAGGTAATGCAAATCCTGTTACACATGACCTTTTAAATGTGCTTTCTTTTACTGCGGGTCCTACACATAATGATACAACATTTAAATCTAATTTTCCTTTTGTGCAAACACCTTGGAGAGGCTTTGATTACACTCAACAAGCAAGGTTCTAAACTTATAAAAAAATTATTATGAAGAAATTTATAAAACTTATAGCAAGTGTAGCGGTTTGTTTTGTTACATGCCACTATACATCTTTTGCTTCATCTCATCGTGAGGCACCATTAATTACCAGCGATCCACTTGCGGATAACACGGATGTGTACGCGTTTCGCAGCCCTTGTGATACTAATAACGTTGTGTTGATTGCCAATTTTATTCCTTTTGAGTTACCGCAGGGAGGACCTAACTTTTATAATTTTGGTACAGACATACGTTACGAAATTCATATTGATAACAATCCTGCAACTCCTGGGGATGATATCATTTACCGTTTTACATTTACACAAACAAATCAAGATCCAACTACTTTTTTTAATATTAGATTGGGTAAGCAAAATTTAAAGGATACGTATACTTGTGCAAAAAGTACTGATGGTGGCAAATCGTTTACAAATATAATAAGCAGTGGTATTGTACCACCTAACAATATAGGTCCAAGATCTATAGAAAATTCTACAGTTGGCTTAGGTGCACCAAGTTATGATGATCTGATGATGTCAGCAGTTAAAACTGCTTCATCTGGCGAGAAAGTTTTTTGTGGACCAATTGACGATCCTTTCTTTGTCGATTTGGGTGGAGCTTTTGATGTTGGTAATTTTAGAACAGTTGGTCGTGATGGATTGGCTAAATTTAATTGTCATTCTATTATTATAGAATTACCGGTGTCAGCTTTACAAAAAGACGGGAAAACAACAAAACAGGCAACAAGTATTTTAGATCCTAACTTTGTTATAGGCGTATATGCATCTGCAAGTCGTAAAAAAATAACAACTTTTGATCCTAATACTGCTACTGAAAATGGTTCTGGTGATTGGGTACAAGTATCAAGATTAGGAATGCCGTTAGTTAATGAAGCTGTTATACCAATTGGCTATAAAGACAAATGGAATGCTTCAAAACCGGCCGATGATGTTCAATATGCTAAATATTTTGAAAATCCTGAATTGGCATTATATATGGATGACGCACAATTTGGTGCTGCGGTTCCAGGACTTTCTAAATTGCGTATTCAGACTAAATCATTAGGTGCATATAGTTTTCAAAATGATAGTGCCGGATTATTTTCACTTAAAAATAGTGCTGCAGTTCAAGGAACAGCATTGGATCATGATCATTTTGGTGATATTTTATTACCTGATGACCATAGCCCACGTGCAGTAGATTTGTTGCCTATTTTTTATACTGGTGTTCCTAACCTTGCACCTTATCAATTGTTTACAGGCAAAAAAGATGGTAATCCGCTTGCGGCAGGCAAACCTTTTATTAATAATTTTTTGCCAACGCTTGAAGACAGGTTAAGATTAAATATGGCAGTTCCTGTAACGCCAAGAAATAGTGCTGATTTTAGCAGTGAAGGTATAGTTCAGGCAGCAGTTTTAGGATTAACAGATTCAAGATTTAATGGTGATGCAAGTTTGCAGTTTATTCCTAATATGGATGGCTTTCCAAATGGAAGAAGACTGGAAGATGATGTAACAACAATTGAACTTCAAGCTGTATCTGGTGTAGCATTAGCTGCAATAGGTTTATGGTACGATGATTATGTTGCAGGTAAAAGTCCAGTAACAGATGATCTTTTAAATGTATTAACATTCACAGCAGGCATTACACATAACGATACATTATTGAAAGCTTGTTTCCCTTATGTGCAATCACCTTGGAGAGGCTTTAACGGTCCATCTAACACAACATTACCGGTAACTTTTGGAAACTTTACTGCAAGCGCTGTTGATCAAACCGTATTATTAAAATGGCAGGTTGCAAATATCGTTAATGCAAATCATTACGAAATTGAAGCAAGTACAGATGCATCACATTATGCAAAAATTGGTGATGTTATCTCAAAAGGTAATCTTACCAATTACCAGTACACAGATATAAATCCTTCATTAGCAAAAACCAATTTCTATCGTATTAAAGAAGTTGATAATGATGGTCAGTCTATTACTTCAGTTGTAAGATTTATTAAGTTTAATATAAGTGTATTAACAATTACACCTAACCCTGCAAGCACATTTATAAACATTAAATCTTCTACAGATAATTTGCAGATAATGGTTTATGATGCTGCTGGAAGAAAAGTTGTTTCGCAGAAAATAAACGGCGGATCTGCACAAATAAATATTTCTTCTTTACCAAAAGGAATATATACTGTTATCGCTGATGATAACGGAATTAAAGTGGATTCTAAAAAAATAGTAAAACAGTAGTCGTTTTTTATTGATTTTAAACATTACACGGTACTTTCACCGTGTAATGTTTTTTTATCTAACCAACAAAATGGGTTAATGAAAAAGAAAAATATTTACCTGCTTTGCATAATTCTTTTTTGTGTTGCTGTTGCAGGCATTCTTCTCAAATACAATTACAAAAAAAATCAGGACGAAAAAAAACAATATACTTTATTAGATAGAAAAGGTGCGTTAGCAAATTCCGATGAATGGAAACTGGCTAAACATTCTTCCGATTCCTTATTAGCTATTATAAAAGGCAATCCTACAGATTCAAAATCACAACTGCGACTTTCAGCATTATATATTCAGGAAGCAAGGGTTACTGGCAACTATGCTTATTATGATATGGCTGCCATGAAATATATAAATGATGTTTTGAATCTTGATTCTTTGAACTTTAATGGATTGATTTTTAAATCGCTTATATATATGTCTCAGCATCATTTTGCTGATGGACTTATTGTAGCGCATAAAGCACAACAAATTAATCCATACAATGCTTATGTATATGGTTTATTGGTTGATGGGAATGTGGAAATGGGAAGTTACGATACAGCCGTTTCTTATGCAGATAAAATGGTTGGTGTACGCCCTGATCTGACTTCTTATTCTCGTGTATCATACCTGAGAGAAATTTTTGGTGATTATCCGGGCTCTATAAAAGCTATGCAAATGGCAACAGATGCCGGCGGTCAAGGAGATGAACATACAGAATGGACAAGATATCAGCTTGCCAATCTCTATCAAAAAACCGGTGATTATAAAAAAGCAGATTCATTGTATGAATTCTCTTTATCGATGCGCCCTAATTACGGATATGCAATTTCAGGACTTGCGCAAGTTGCTATGGCTAATAAAGATTATGCAAAAGCAATCAATTATTATGAAAGGGCAGATTCATTAGTAGATGACTATGGTATAAAAGAAGAATTGGTTGATGCCTATCAGCAATCAGGTCAACAGGCAAAAGCAGATAAGCTTTCCAAAGAAGTTATTGATGAATTAAATGCCAATTCACAGGCAGCTGCTACAAATCAGAATTTAGGTCATTATGCAGATAGAGAACTTGCTTACGCTTATCTTAAAATAAAAGATAATGATAAAGCTTTAGAACATGCAATGATGGAATATAACAGGCGTCCGGCTAATATTGATGTGAATGAAACGGTTGCCTGGTGTTACTATTGTAAAGGCGATTATGCAAAAGCAGTTCCTTATATAAATGTTGCATTAAAAACTCATTCAAAAAACCCTATATTATTAAGCAGGGCTGCATTAATTTATTTTAAATCGGGAAATACGCCATTGGCTAAAGCAACTTTATCAGAAACATCTTTACAAAATCCTTACATAGATGCGGAGTTAAGAGCAGAGGCAGAAAAAACTATGACTAATTTGTAATTAAGTATAGTGAATCCAAAACTAGTTTTTAAAATAAAATACTTTTTAGGTATTTGCTTTTTATTGTTTGCCGGAAATATTGATGCACATACAATTAATTATGCTTTAGATAAAGCGCCGGCTGGCAACGTATTTTGGTACTATCTTAAGCTGGGTTATATGCATATATTACCCAATGGTTTTGATCACATTTTATTTGTAACAGGTCTTTGTTTATTAAGCACGAAAATCAGTACTATTCTTTGGCAGGCAACAGCATTTACAGTAGCACATTCAATAACGCTGGCGTTATCAATGAAGAATATAATTGTTGCGCCAAGTGCAGTGGTAGAACCTATTATAGCACTTTCAATTTTGTTTATTGCTGTTGAGAATATGCTGATAACAAAACTTAGTCCGTGGCGTATTTTATTAGTATTTATGTTTGGACTGATACATGGATTGGGATTCGCAAGCGCATTAAATGAAATTGGGTTGCCAAGCAAGAAATTCTTTTTATCAATTTTTAGTTTTAATGTAGGTGTTGAGTTAGGACAGATAACAATTATTGTTACAACGTTTGCATTAATTATAATACCATTTAGAAATATAAAGAATTATAAACAAAGAATAGTTTATCCATTATCAATCATCATTGCATCAATTGCACTTTACTGGACGATACAAAGAGTTTTCTTTACATGATTTTAGAAAAACATTATAAGAAACGATGAAGTTTGCAGCAGCATATTATCTTTTATTAATTTACTTAACTGTAATTCTTCAGCCATTAATACCAATTGCCGAAGATGAACTATTCCATTGTTTTGCTGATGCATATCACGTAGCAACTGTGCACGCAAAATATGGTAATAACCACGTTGATATTGCCCTTGCTAACGATACTGATGATAGTAACAATAAAAATCAATCTGCTCCAAAATCTGGTGAGCAAAGCACTGTTCATATTTCAATAAAAGAACAACCACTTGAACATTTTATAAAAATTCAACCTGAAAAAATTTTTTATTATACTTTCGAAAAACCTTGCACCATCTTTATTTTAAAGAATATTCCTCCTCCTAAATTTCTTATATAAATTATCTCTGTAACTAATGCCATTTCGCATAAGTTATATGCCTGCTTTATAATGAATGTAATTTGTTATTTGCCTGCAGTTTAGGTAATATCAAATTATTTAATGCGATTCTGAATTGCAGATTGCTTTCATTCAGGCTTAACCTAAATAATTTTTTATAAGAAAATCTTTACAAAAAATGTTTACAAAAAAATGGATTGCATTTTTTGCGATCATATTAATAACGCTGCCTGCAATTTCGCAAAAGGTTATACAAGGAACGGTGATTGACAGTACCACAAACCTGCCTTTGGAAGGCGCTACAGTAACTTTATTGCCTTCCAAAATTTCTACTGTTACCAATGCCGGCGGTAATTTTATTTTTAAAAAAAACGCATCTGCTGAAACTGCTGTTTTAATATCAGAGATTGGTTATGCAGATCAAACTTTTGCTGTTGATAATGTAATAAAAGGTGCAGCGCTAAAACTTCCGCAAAGAAGAATTGTATTGCAGGATGTAACTGTTGTGGCAAATGCAGGCGATCAATATAAACCAATCAGCAGAACAGATATTGCCATGCGCGGCGTAAATAATTCGCAGGAAGTTTTACGCATCATTCCCGGAATAGTTATCGGTCAACACCAGGGCGGCGGTAAAGCAGAGCAAATATTTTTACGCGGCTTTGATGCAGATCACGGTACTGATTTTAGAGAAGATGTTGATGGTTTGCCAATAAACATGGTATCACATGCGCACGGACAAGGATTTGCAGATAGTCATTTTATAATTCCTGAAACAATAGAAAGTGTAAACTTTAAAAAAGGACCTTACACTGCAAGTAAAGGTGATTTTGCTACAACAGGTTTTGTTGATTTTGCAACATTAAATGCGCTTAATCAAAATACGATAAAACTAGAAGGAGGTATGTTTGATACCTATCGTGCTTTGCTAATGATGAATTTGTTAAACGACAAAGCAAAAGCGAAGGAACAATCATGGTATGTAGCTTCAGAGTATCGTTATTCAAATGCTTATTTTGATAACCCGCAACATTTTCAGCGCTTCAATTTTTTTACAAAGTATAATGGCAAAATATCTCTGCACAGTTCTCTTACTGCATCGGCTACAACTTTCTGGAGTAAGTGGGATGCATCGGGGCAAATTCCTGATCGTGCAGTGAAAGATAATATCATTGGTTTTTATGGCGCGCTGGATCCTTTTGAAGGCGGCATAACATATCGCACCAATGGTAATGTACAATTAACAACTTCATTAAACAATGGCGGTGTTATTAAAAACCAGGTGTACTATTCACGCTCACATTTCGATCTGCATACAAACTTTACTTTTTATTTGGTTGATACTGTAAACGGTGATGAAATAAGACAAAGAGAAGACAGAGACCTTGCAGGTTATAACGGCAGTTATAGTTATTCGGGTTTTGCACGCAATACGAAAATCACAACGGAAGCAGGCGTAAATGTGCGTTATGATAAAACGCATAATTCCGGTTTATATCATACCGTAGACCGTTACACTATATTACAAACAATAAAATTAGGGGATATTACAGAGCTAAGTTTATCACCTTATGTAAGCGAAACTTTTACATTCAATGAACACTTTAGTATTAATGCGGGTTTACGTTTCGATCAGTATTACCAAAAATATAATAATAAGTTAGCCAGCGACAGCACGTTGCCTGGAATTGGTATTTATAAAGCCAACGATAACACGTTTAGTCCGAAGCTTAATTTTTATTATCATGTAGATAATTCGTTGCAGTTTTATCTTACTACAGGCAAAGGATTTCATTCTAATGATACACGTTCTGTTGTTGTAGAAGACGGATACAAATCTTTGCCATCTTGTTACAGTGCAGATCTTGGAACTGTATTTAAACCAGCCAAAAACGTATTGATTAATGCTGCAGTGTGGTACATTTACTTAGGGCAGGAATTTGTGTATAGCGGTGATGGAGGTTTTGTTGAATTCAATGGAAAAACAAGACGTATAGGTTTTGATTTTTCAGGACGTTATCAACCAATTAGATCTTTATATTTTGATGTTGATTTGAACTATGCTCACGGTCGCGCAATTGAAGAAGCCAAAGGCGAAGATTATATTCCGCTTGCCCCTAATTGGACGAGCACAGGCGGCGTTACTTACATTAATAGAAACGGTTTAAACGGAGGTTTCAGATATCGTTATGTTGGAGACAGGGCAGGCAATGAAGATTATAGTTTAACAGCAACCGGATATTTTATTACAGATGCAGTTTTAAATTATACTAAACCAAAATTTGAAATTGGTCTTGTAATAAATAACGTGTTTAATACAAGATGGAAAGAAACACAGTTTGATACAGAAACAAGACTAAAAGGTGAAGCAACACCTGTTGATGAAATTTGTTTTACACCAGGTACACCATTTGGTGCAAAGCTTAGTTTCTCATATCTTTTTAAGTGATAGAATATAAGAGGAGATTTTTAAAACCTGTTGATTTTTCAGCAGGTTTTTTTATGCAGAATAATTTTTCAGGTGCACTCAAATAAAAAAGTTTTCTGCTTTCAAACAAGTTGGAATAGTTTATAAAACAATTTAAGTTTAACGGATTATGTTTTATATTTATTATCTCTTCCTTTGTCTTCATTAATATTTTTTCACCTATAAAACTCTCATTTTATGAAAAAAACATTTACAATTTTTTTAGCAGTAATTATTATTTTTATATTTAAAACAAATATTGTAACAGCTCAGGTAAATACACAAGATTCGCTTGCGCTTGTTGCTTTGTATAACAATACTAACGGTTCAGGTTGGACATATAGCACACATTGGTTAACTGCTACTCCGGTTAGTGCATGGTATGGGATAAGCGTAACTGAAAATCGGGTTTCTTCTATATTTTTAGCTAATAATCATTTAACTGGTTATATACCGCCAGAGATAGGCAATCTTACAAGTCTTACTGTATTAAGTTTATATAACAATCATTTAAGAGGTGCTATACCGCGGCAAATAGGTAACCTTACAAAACTCACTGCATTAGCTTTAAATCACAATTATTTAAGAAGTATACCGTCAGAAATAGGCAATCTTATTAATCTTCCTAGTTTAGCTTTAGATCACAACCGCTTAATAGGCACCATACCGCCAGAAATAGGCAATCTTACAAAACTTAGTTCATTAAATTTAAGAGGCAATCAATTAAGCGGTAGCATTCCATCACAAATAGGAAATCTTATTAATCTTCATTTTTTATATTTACAAGGCAATCAGTTAACAGGTAGTATTCCATTAGAAATAGGAAATCTTACTGGTCTCAGCGAATTAGATTTGCATAACAATCAATTAAGCGGCAGCATTCCATCAGAAATTGGCAAGCTTACGCATCTTCGTGAATTATATTTACAAAACAATCAATTAAGCGGTAGTATTCCATCAGAGATTGGCAATCTTGTCAGTCTTCATTATTTATATTTAAACGATAATCAGTTAGGCGGTACAATTCCGGGCATTACTCCTGCACGTTTACGAACTGGTAAACATATGTATTTGAATAATAACAAATTTACCTTTTTAGGTATGGAGAGAATAGCCAGAAATTTTAGACATGCAATTTATTCGTTTCAGGCAAGCATTCCTTTGTATAAAAATGGCAAGACGCTTTTTGTGTCTCATATAGGCAACCTTCCTTATCATAATACTTATCATTGGTATAAAGATGGCATATTATTTAAAACTAATATTGGCGATTCAACATTTCATCCGAAAATAAAAGGCACTTATAATGTAACCATTAGTAATTCTGTAGCAAGGCAATTAACACTTTATAGCAATGCTGTTTATTACAACGGAGACGATAGTATAGTTGATGTACATATAAACGAGCAAGACTCGCTTGGGCTTGCTGCTCTTTATAATAGCACAGATGGAATAAACTGGTTGCGGAGTACTAATTGGTTAACTAACGCTCCTGTTTCTACTTGGTATGGAGTATCTGTAGCCAATAACCGTGTTTCGGGATTAAATTTATCATCTAATTATTTAAAAGGCAATATACCACCTGAATTAGGTAATCTTACCGGGCTTACCACATTAGTATTGGGATCTAATAAATTAAGTGGTAATATTCCTACTGAAATTGGTAACCTTACCGATCTTACGGTTTTAGACTTTGCACGTTGTAGTGAACTGAATGGTAGTATTCCTGCTGAAATAGGTAATCTAACAAAACTTATTAGATTAAATTTCAGAAACAATCTATTAACGGGCAGCATACCTGTAGAAATAGGCAATCTTATTAACCTTAAGAGTTTAAGTTTTGAAGGCAATCAATTAACGGGCAGCATACCTGCAGAAATAGGCAATTTTACATCTCTTGATACTTTATCATTAGACTATAATCGTTTAAGTGGCAAAATTCCTTCTGAAATAAGCAATCTTACATCTCTTAATTGGTTAGATTTAGAATCTAACTTTTTTACGTTTGCAGGCATGGAAGAAGTAGAAAATACTTTTTCTCATATAAGTTTCCTTGTATACTATCAACAGGCAAATATTCCTTTAAATATAACCGGCAATACTTTATCAGTATCGGCTGGTGGTGTACTATCGCACAATACGTATAAATGGTATAATAGCGGAAGCCTTGTTTCAACCATTACTGGTGATTCAACGTTTCATCCAGCAACAGATGGTGTTTACCATGTAACGGTTACCAATTCTGTTGCAACACAACTTACGCTTTATAGCACTACGGTTAATTACGTTGCAAACGATAATTTAATTGCATCTCAAACTTCTGAGCTAAACAATGGGAATAAACTTTCAGCAATAAATATTTATCCCAATCCTGCAAAGAATTATGCAACGCTTGCATTTAATGCTAATGGAAAATATACAATATTTGTTTCTGATGTTTCCGGAAAAACTTTACAAACAAAAACAGGTATTGCAATTAAAGGTTTAAATATTATTCAGCTTGATGTAAGCAGATATGCCAGTGGCATTTATCTGATTACTATTATTGATGAAAAAAATAAACACCAAACACTACGTTTGATTAAAGAATAATCACATAAAAAAGATTGAATTAGTAAGACCTGTAATGTTTTAAAACCTTACAGGTCTTTTACATTAAGCGTTTTCTAAATTAAACAGGTTGTTGAAATAAAAGCATTTACTAAATAATCATTATACATAAACTAACCCGCTTGGTATAATACTTGTCATTTCATCTTAAAAAAATTAATGGCTACAGCTTTTCCTATTATAGATTGGGGCAACGGTACAAATATTTATGAGGTTAATGTGCGTCAATATACACAGGAAGGCACTTTTAAAGCATTTATAGAACACATTCCACGTTTAAAAAATATGGGTGTTGATATTTTATGGCTGATGCCCATAACACCTGTTAGTATAGAAAAAAGACAAGGCACCTGGGGCAGTTATTATGCAGCGAGTTCTTATACGAATATTGATGAAGCGTATGGTACCGAAGATGATTTTAAAGAATTGATTAAGACCGCACATTTTTTTGATATGAAAGTGATCATTGACTGGGTAGCTAATCATACAGGTTACGATCATCAATGGACAAAAGAACATGCTGACTGGTACAGAAAAGATGATGCAGGAAATTTTACAGAGTTATATGGCTGGGTTGATGTAATCGATTTGAATTATGAAATACCTGCCCTGCGCAAAGGCATGATTGATGCCATGAAACATTGGGTGCAGAATTTTAATATTGATGGTTTTCGTTGCGATATGGCACGCACAGTGCCGATAGATTTTTGGGTGGAAGCACGCGGCGAATGTGATGCAGTAAAATGTTTATTCTGGCTGGCGGAATGCGAAATATTAAATTATCATGAAGCATTTGATCTTACTTATGGCTGGGAAGCAATGCGCGCATTTGATAAATATTTTAAAGATGAAATAAAGATGGAAGAAGTAAGACCGTTGCTGCAGAATTATTCGCAATATCCAATCGGTTCAAGAAAATTATTATTTACTTCCAATCATGATGAAAATACTTATCACGGAACTGAATATGAAAAGTACGGAGATTGCGCAAAAGCAATGGCAGTGTTTAGTTGTACATGGCCGGGCATTCCTTTAATTTATTCCGGGCAGGAAAAGCCGAATAAAAAACGGCTTGAATTTTTTGAAAAAGATTTTATTGATTGGGAAGGAAATGTTGAACTGCAGGATTTTTATAAAACACTTTTAACCATTCGTAAAAAAAATAAAGCATTGCAGGAAAGTGCATCTGTATTAATGCTGCAAACAGATTGCGAAAATGTTTTAGCTTATTTGTGCAGAAGACAAAATCATAAAATACTTGTATTAATTAATCTTGGAAAAGATGCAGCCAGTTTTCACATCAGTCATCCTGCTTTAAGCGGAGATTATCAGGACCTTTTTTCCGGTAAAACAAGAACAATAAACAGGATGGAGAATTTTAATTTTCAACCGGGAGAATATTTTGTATATCACGTTACACATTAATAAAAAAGCGACTAACAATGTTAATCGCTTTTAAGATACTTTATCAGCATAATTACTTTACATCTTCTGCCTGCTTTCTTATTTCTTCTTTTTCTTCTTCAGTATTTTTTTTGTTACTTAAGGCTGCAAGCTGAGTTTGTGTATCATCACTGTAAGGATGTGAAATATTATGGTTATCATCTGGTTTTCCTAATGATGTTGTTGGTCCGCCTTTAGCACCCATATCTCTTTCTACATCATCTTTTAAATCAGAATATCCATTTGACTTATTTTCTGCCATAAAATATATTTTTAAACGTTAGATAATATACATTATAATCAAATAATCATGCCATAATTTTTGTTAGGTGTCATCTTAAAAAGACTTATTTCTTTTGGGGTTTTTCATTCAACTGTTCAATATAGGAGATTTTTTGATCTTTATTAAACATCCAATTTTCATTTAGATAAATAGAATCAATTTTACCATTTTTATATGTGTCAACTTCTTTACCCCAAACACTAACCCAGCTTTCTTCTTTATCTTTTGGTTTTACGCTAATAACAACAGATACTGAACTTACTGCATTAGAAAAACTGTTGCGATATGCCTTTAAAGCATTTATCACGCTATCTCTTGAACCTTTTATTTGGTTGCCGTCGGCTGATATAAATTCGATGCTATCTGCAAATAAATCTTTATGATCATCCATCTTATTATTATCATAATCTTTCCATAACGTCAAAACACTTTGAGAATGTTTAGGATCACCGATTGTAAAATCACTTGAATACTCAATTGGATATGCATAAGTGATGTTTTCAGTCATAGCCGTTGTATCAGTACCAGCAGCTGTTGTATCTTTTGTATCTGATGATGTAGTTGCACTATTGCATGCAACAAGCACGCATAATATGCATGTGGCAATTGTAAGTTGTTTCATAAAGTTGTTTTGATTTTTTGAGAAAGAAAAGATATACATTTTTTTAATGCGGAAAAATAATGTATTTCTCAATGTACTTAATGATGAAATTAATTTCTTACAGGCTTACCTTTTTTAATAACACTTTCAAGTCTTTCAAGCGTTTTTCTTTCGCTGCATAAACTCAAAAAAGCTTCACGCTCAAGATCCAGTAAATATCTTTCGCTTACCAAAGTTTGCTCACTTAAGTCTCCGCCACACATAACATACGCAAGCTTACGTGCCACCAATGCATCATGTGCTGTTGCATAATTGGCGCGCCATATTCCATTGATGCCTGCATATAATGCACCGAGCGCAGAACGTCCTAATACTTTTATATCTTTTCTTTCAACAGGCTGTACATAACCCTGATCATACATTTCAATTGCAGCATTTTTTGCTTCGTCGGTTCTTCTGTCAATATTTATTACCACTTCATCATGCCCTTTACGTAAAATACCAAAATCATACGCTTCAAAAGCAGATGTAGCAACTTTTGCTGTAGCAATTGTTAGAAATCGGTTTTTTAGTGTGATGGTTTCCGGTTCATCTTCATGCATTTCGTCCGATGCACGCAACACAAATTCTTTTGTGCCGCCACCACCGGGAATTACACCAACACCCAATTCAACCAAACCAATATATGTTTCAGCAGCAGCAAAAACTTTATCAGCATGCAAATTCATTTCACAGCCGCCGCCAAGCGTTAAACCATGCGGCGCAACAATAACAGGAACACCTGAATAACGCACACGCATCATCGTATTTTGAAACAGGCGAATAGCAAAATCAAGTTCATCATATTCCTGTTCAACTGCATACATAAAAATCATTCCCACATTAGCACCTGCACTAAAATTAGCGCTGCTGTTTGCAATCACTAATCCTTTAAATTTTTCCTCAGCAATTTCAATGCTTTTATTTAAAGCCTGCAAAACTTCGCTGCCAATGGTATTCATTTTTGTGTTCCATTGCAACGCCACCACATCATCACCAATATCATACAACCATGCATGATTATTTTTCCAGACAGTTTTGTTTTTAAAGTTTTCAAGTATGATAAAGTTATCTGTTGATGGAATTGGCTTGTATGTTTTACCAGCAACATCATAATATAATTTTTTGATGTTTTCTATTTTATAAAATGATGTATTACCTGCAGCAAGCATTTCATCAACCCATGATGCAACAGTATATCCAGCAGCTTTCATTGCTTCTGTTGTTTTGAAAACACCAACAATATCCCAGCTTTCAAAAGCGCCTGTCTCCCATCCAAAACCGGCTTTTAAAGCATCATCAATTCTAAAAAGTTCATCACTTATTTCAGGAATTCGATGCGATATATAAGAGAACAATGCAAAAAACATATCGCGGTAAAATTCTCCGGCTTTATCCTGTGCAGTAAACAAAGATTTCAATCTTGTTTTGGCGTCATCTATCAGCAATGCAGATTTTACAGAAGCAAATGAAGCTTTACTTCTTGGCGCATATTCCAGCGTTTGTAAATTGAGTGTATGAATTTCTTTATCGCTTTTGCGTTCTTCAGGGCTTCCTTCTGTTATCGGCAATTTTATTTTCTTAAAAAATCCTTGTCCGGTTTTATCGCCGAGCCAGTTATTTTCAATCATCTTATTTAACCATAAAGGAATTTTAAAATAAGATTTAGCTTCATCATCAAAGCAATTTTCTTCAACACCTTTTGCAACTTTTATCAATGTATCAATACCTACAACATCTGCTGTTCTAAATGTTGCCGATTTTGGTCTGCCAATAAGGGGACCTGTAAGTGCTTCTACTTCATCAATACACAAAGCAAGTTTTTCCATCGTTTTAAATACAGCCATTATTCCAAACACGCCGATCCGGTTAGCAATAAATGCAGGCGTATCTTTTGCAAGCACCGTTGTTTTACCAAGAAACAAATCACCATAGTGCATTAAAAAATCTATAACTGTTTTATCTGTTTCAGGCGCGGAAATTATTTCAAGTAAACGCAAATAACGTGGCGGATTAAAAAAATGTGTACCACAAAAATGCTTTCTAAAATCATCACTTCTTCCCTGCGATAATAGATGAATCGGAATGCCTGAAGTATTTGTTGTGATTAATGTTCCGGGTTTGCGAAACTGTTCAACTTTTTCATACAACTGTTGTTTAATGTCAAACCTTTCAACAACTACTTCTATAATCCAATCGTAACTAATTATGTCTTTTAAATTATCATTAAAATTTCCTGTTGTAATTCTTTTAATAACATCTTTTGTGTAAACAGGAGATGGATTTGATTTTATAGCAGCGTTTAAAGCATCATTTACCAGCTTATTTTTTTCAGCCGGTTTTGCATTGGCATCAACACCTTTCGGAACAATGTCAAGTAACAAAACCTGTACACCAATACCTGCAAAATGACAAGCAATTCTCGAGCCCATAACACCACTGCCAAGCACCGCAACTTTTTTAATTGAACGTTTCATAAATAGACTATTTAAGAAGAAGTTTTACTTAAAACAAAAATAGTTGCATAACTAACTATTTACAATTAAAATTTGTTGCAAGCGCAACAATATCTAATTTGACTTTTGAAAGATGAATTTTTTACAAAAATTATTACGAAAGCCTGTTATAAAGTTAGCAGATAAATTTTCTTCACGACCAGATAAGCAACGTGTGTTTGATTCTTTAACAGAGCTGCAAAAAAAAATTTCTGAAGGGGATAATAAAAAAGGTTTAGTGATTCCGTTCGATGCATCTACACAAAAATTTATCATTTTCTCAGATGAACATAAAGGCAGAAAAAATCATGCGGATGATTTTGCTTTTTGTGAAAAAAATTATACTGCTGCTTTACAATATTATTTTGATGAAAACTATTTTTTTATAAACCTTGGTGATGGCGAAGAGCTTTGGGAAAACAATATTTTCAGTGTAAAAAAGCATAACCAACTTTCATTTGAGAAAGAAAAATTATTTCAGCAGCAAAAAAGATTTATAAAAATTTTTGGCAATCATGATTTGTATTGGGCAAACGATCCAACTGCGTTTATTCAGTTGCAAAGTATTTATGGCGAAAATTTTCCGGTATATGAAGGTTGCATTCTTCAAACAAAAATTAATGATCATAAGCTGGAAATTTTTCTTACACATGGTCACCAGGGGGATTTGCAAAGTGATGGAAACTGGTTTAGTAAATTTTTTGTTGCTAATGTTTGGGGACCAATGCAAAGTTTGCTTGATATAAATCCCAATACACCTGCTAATAACGATCAGCTTAAATCTTTACACAATACAATTATGTACGACTGGAGCAGTGCTGAAAAAAATTTATTACTGATAACAGGTCATACACATCAGCCGGTATTTATGTCATTAACGCATCTCGAAATTTTATACACCAGATTGAATGATACAAAAAAAAATAACGACACATCAGCTATAAAAAAAATAGAAGAGGAAATAAAAAAGGCACAGCCAAAAAATGAAACAGCGCCCGATCTTTCTAAAATAATTCCGTCTTATTTTAACAGCGGCTGTTGTTGTTTTGATGATGGCGATATTACAGGAATTGAAATTGCAGATAACTGTATTCGTTTAGTAAGATGGAAAAATATAAGAGAAGTGCTGGAAGAAATTAACTTATCTGATTTGGAAAAATTATTGCCTTGATATAACAGGTAACATTATTCATAATAATAATTAATACTTTAGCAATGATTAAAAAAATTGAAATGAGAACATCAAAAATTTACATGCACGGTTTATTATTTACAGCGTTTATATTTTTTAGTTCAGTAATTCATGCGCAAGAATGGGTTTCTTTGTTTGATGGCAAATCGCTCGATGGCTGGAAAGTAGGTGATAACGCAGCCACATTTCGGGTGGACAGCGGCATGATTATCGTCAATGGAAATACTGCGCATTTGTTTTATGATGGTTCTACAAATAATCACAATTTTAAAAATTTTGAATTTAAAGCAGACGTGATGACGAAGCCGCATTCTAATTCAGGCATATATTTTCATACAGCATTTCAGCAAGGCAGCTGGCCGGAGAAAGGTTATGAAGTGCAGGTAAATAATTCGCATACAGATTGGCGCAGAACGGGAAGTTTATATGCAATAGTTGATGTAAAAGATAAGCTGGTACCTGATGATGTTTGGTTTACAGAATATATAAAAGTGTTTGGCAAACATGTGATTATTAAAATAAATGACAAAATTGCTGTGGATTACACAGAGCCGGAAAATGTGCAGCGGCCAGCCGATATGAAAGGAAGAATAATTTCGAGCGGCACATTTGCTTTGCAGGGGCACGATCCCGGCAGCACTGTTTATTTTAAAAACATCATGGTAAAGGTTGTGCCTGATTAATTCATCTATACAAAACCTGCTTTACTGCATTCGTTATAGCTGCATCTTTTATGTTATCGCTTTCTGAAATATGAAATGCTTTTACATTATTTAATACAGCCCAAGGTTGTTTGTTTTCTGTATCCAGAAAGATTTTATTCATATTAATATTACTTGCATCATTAAAAATAAATGCGGGTCTTTTATCCGGCGAAATATGATTAATAGTAATATTATTCAGCTTTAAACCATTCACATGTCTTATTAAAAATCCTGATGAAGTAGCTGCACCAAACATACCTGGTTCAGGGTAAGCATTTTCATTTTCAGGCACTAATGCAGATTTATATTTTGTAACGCCGCCTTTATAATAAATAGAAATATTATTAAGCTGAATATCTTCAATATTATTTCCGGGAACACCACTTATTGTACAGGTGTAATTTGAATCTGCATTATACACAATTACATTGCTGATAATAACGCGATGTAACTTTCCAACCGGCGTGCCTGCAGGTCCGCGCATACGTTTTCCAAGTCGGAGAAAAATTGGGTCGTTCACTATATCACGCATGGTAATATTATCAATCGTAACATCTTCTAACAAACCGCCATCAACCGTTTCCAAAGCCAAGCCACGGCAATAATCAAACACACAATTTGAAATAGTAATATTTTTAAATCCACCGTTTGATTCAGTACCAAATTTTATTCTGCCGGTTGGTTTAAAATGATATGCGGCGTTATCTGTGCGCTTAAAAGTTCCGTCTAATAATGTTCCTTCATCATAACCACTCACCTGGCAATTAGTGATGGTAACATTTTCTGTTGGCTTAAAATATCCAAGCGCAAATGTGCTCTTTAAACAAATGCCATCATCATACGGCGAGTTTACAAAACAATTTATTACACGCACATTTTTGCAGCAATCAAAATCCATTCCGTCGCGGTCTGTATCAATCTTTAAATTATCAATTGTAAGATTATCAATGCCTGTTGCAAGGATTGCAAACCATCCGCCATGCAAAATGGAAACATCACGAATAATTACATTGCGGCAACGATATAAACATATCGCTTTGTTTGCCTGCCGGCTGTTTTTAATCCAATCTTTAATCAAGCCTTTTCCCCAAATCATTCCTGGTCCTGTAATCGAAACATCATGCAAACTATCACCCCAAATAAATGCATCATGAAAATGGCTGTGCCCATAATCCTGGTAAATTGTATTAATGGTTTGTTCTGCTGAATCAAAATTCTGTTCAGGGTTTTCATCTGTTGCAATTAACTCACAACCTTGCTGAAGTATTAAATGAATATTGCTTTTTAAATGGATAGCGCCGCTTAAATATTTTCCTGCGGGAAAAATTACATCACCTCCACCTTTTGATGCAGCTTCATCAACTGCTTTATTAATAGCTTTTGAATTAAGTGTTATTCCATCACCGGCAGCGCCAAAATCTTTTATATTATAAATACCCATGTTTGTTTGTGTAAAAGAATTTGTTATTATCAATGCAAGCAATCCAGATAAAAAAAAGTGTTTTAATTTTTGCATGAATCGTTTTTAAAAGTGCATATAAATATTCATAATCATATTTAACATCGCAATGAAAGAATAAAGTATTTGTACTTATTAAATCTTAATCAAATCAGTTTCTTTAATTATTTCAATTAATGTATTATATAATATATCCAAATCATTTTGGTCATTAAAAATATTTATTGAATAACGCATAAATATTTTATCATCCTGCCGCATTACAGGTATTTCAATTTTATATTTTTCATACAATAAACGCTGTAATTTTTCCGGTTCAGTTGTTTTAATTTGTGTGCTGCACATCTGCCCTAAAAATTCATCTGTTATTGGAGCCAAAGGTTTTGTTTGAAATAAATCACAAAAGCGCTGATAATTTGAATGTGCAATTTGCCTGCAATCTTTTGCAACTTGTTTCCAGTTATTATCATGCAAAAATTCTATCACTTTTGGTACCGTTAAAAAAGCAGAAAAATCTCTCGTTCCCTGCATTTGATGATAATCTATAAACTGAGAATTGGATGGTGTTGCAGCTTCATAACCCCAACTCACAACGAGCGGATCAAACAAATGCTGATGTTCTTTTTTTACATAAAAAAAGGAACAACCTTTTGGTGCGCACATCCATTTATGACAGGCGCCTGTGTAAATATCTGCACCAAGTTCCGTAATATTTAAAGATATATGACCGGGTACATGCGCGCCATCAACAATCGTGAATAACCCTTTTGCTTTTGCTGCGTCAACAATTTCTTTTACAGGTAAAATCAATGCCGTGCTGCTTGTAATATGGCTGATGAAAATTGCTTTTGTTTTTTCTGTTACTCCGTTAAAAAAATTTTCAACAAATTTTTCTTTTAATGTAAGCGGAAGCGTTATTGCTTGCCGAACATATTTTGCATTTGCTTTTGTACAGTAATAATTCCATGTGCGGTCTAATGCTCCATATTCTATATTAGTGCCGAGAATTTCATCACAAGCATTTAATTTAAAATTTTTTGCAACAATATTAATTGCATAGGAAGGATTAGTTACAAACACCAAATCATCCATATCACAACCAACATATTTACCAAGTGCTTCTCTTGATTTTTTTAAATTATTTGCACCATTAAATGCAATAAATTGTACAGGATCTTTTTCAAGTTCCATTTGCCATTTTTGATACACTTCAAAAACGGGTTTCGGACAAGCACCAAAAGAACCAAAATTTAAAAAAGTTATATCAGGGTTTAATAAAAATTGCGATTTTAAATTGTTTTGCATCCATCAAAAATAAATAGTTAAGTACAATGATGCACAAATAATGATTGTGTAAAAACTTTAACCTGCAAATACATTCATCCATTTACATTTGCACAATTTCTACATTATGCCTAAAGACAATTCAATTCATTCAGTTTTAATTATTGGATCAGGACCTATTATAATTGGTCAGGCTTGCGAGTTTGATTATAGTGGTTCACAAGCTGCGAGAAGTATTCGTGAAGAAGGAATAAAAGTTATTCTTATCAACAGTAATCCTGCAACTATTATGACTGACCCGATGATGGCTGATAAAGTTTATTTATTGCCATTAACGGTTGAAAGTATTGAACAGATTTTAGAAGAAAATGAAATTGATGCTGTGCTGCCAACAATGGGTGGACAAACAGCTTTGAATCTATGTATAGAAGCGGATGAATTAGGCATTTGGGAAAAATATAATGTGCGATTGATTGGTGTTGATATTACTGCAATTAAACTTGCAGAAGACCGTGAAAAATTCAGGCAGTTAATGTTTGATATTAATATAAAAGTTGCGCCCAGCCATGTTGCCAATAGTTTTTTAGAAGGAAAAGAATTTGCGCAGGAAATTGGATTTCCATTGGTGATTCGTCCATCTTTTACATTAGGCGGAACCGGCGGTGGTTTTGTGCATGATAAGTCTGAATTAGATGAAGCATTGCAACGCGGATTACAGGCTTCTCCGATACATGAAGTACTGGTTGAAAAAGCAGTGCTTGGCTGGAAAGAATTTGAACTGGAATTGTTGCGTGATAAAAATGATAACGTTGTTATTATTTGCACAGTTGAAAATGTTGATCCGATGGGAATTCATACAGGTGATTCAATAACTGTAGCACCAGCGATGACACTGAGCGATACGGCATATCAAAATATGCGCAACCAGGCAATTAAAATGATGCGTTCGCTTGGAAATTTTGCCGGCGGTTGTAATGTGCAGTTTGCGCTCAATCCTGAAACAGAAGATATTATTGCAGTTGAAATTAATCCACGTGTTAGCCGTTCATCTGCGCTTGCATCAAAAGCAACTGGTTATCCTATCGCAAAAATTGCTGCAAAACTTGCTATTGGGTATTCGCTTGATGAATTGAAAAATCAAATCACCAAAACAACTTCTGCCTACTTTGAACCGGCACTTGATTATGTAATTGTAAAAATGCCGCGCTGGAATTTTGATAAGTTTAGAGGTGCGAATGATACGTTGGGTTTACAAATGAAAAGTGTTGGCGAGGTAATGGCAATTGGCAGAAGTTTTAATGAAGCAATTCAGAAAGCTTGTCAGAGTTTGGAGAACGAAGCCGTTGGTTTAGGATATTATGGAAAGAGTTTAATGAAGAGTGATGAACTGGTTGAATATATTAAAACGCCGAAATGGGATCGCATCTTTCGCATTAAAGATGCATTGATGCAGGGAGTGAGAATAAAAACAATTGTAGAAGCTACGCTGATTGATCGTTGGTTCATTTATCAAATACAGGAAATTGTAAGAATTGAAAAAGAAATTGCAAAACATACTTTAGATAATTTACCGGAAGATCTTTTAAAGGAAGCAAAGCAAAATGGTTTTAGCGATGAGCAGATTGCACGCATACTAATTGATCGCTGCACTGATGAGCAGGTGTATGAAAAACGTAAAGCGCTTGGTATTATCCGCGTTTATAAAATGGTTGATACCTGCAGCGCAGAGTTTGAAGCTAAGACGCCTTATTTTTATAGCAGCTTTGAAGGATAATAAAACAAAAATGCGGGTTTTAGTGCGCAGGTATAGGCGCAATTAAATTAAAATCCTGGTTTCTTACAAATATGATATTATAACCGCTTATTTTTTTGAGAGAAAATAATGCTGGTGGCCCATAAAATAAATCAATGCCAATTTTTTTTATGTTTTCTACGGAATCACTTCCATCAAAAAATATAACAGAAACTTTCTTTTGCCCTAAAATATTAATACTGTCATTCATTAAAATTTTTAATTTATAGTTTGTGTTATACAGGTTATAGTAATAATTGCATTCTTTAAATTCTGCTGCAACCTGCGGCTTGTCTTTTCCAATTGCATCAAGGCTTACGCCGATAATATTTTCAAAATCTTCCAGGTTATTATTTTTTATTGAGTGAATAATTTTTTCTGTTGTATTAATCATCTCATCGTTTATTGGTAACTGGCTGTATGCATTACCTGCAAAAAGTATCATGAAAAGGTATAAGAACTTTATCATATAATTAAAGCTAAAAAAACTTAATAACTATTACAAGTTATACGAAAAACGATTATTCATTTAGTTTACTTGTAAATCATTCCATTTATATTGCAATCCTGAATAATTAAATTAAATAATTATGAAAACAAAGACCGGCGTTTCGTTAGCCATGATGATGTTTCTTGAGTATTTTGTTTGGGGTGCGTGGTACGTAACACTTGGCACTTACATGGGCGAAAATTTACATTCAACAGGTTTGGAAATTGCTGCTGCATTTGCGGCGCTGGCAATTGCAACAATGATTTCTCCTTTTATAATTGGTATGATAGCAGACAGGTTTTTCGCGGCGCAAAAAATAATGGGTATATTTCATATTCTTGGTGCGGTGCTTCTTTTTTTCGCAACAAAAATTTTTGATAACACAGCTTTTTTCTGGGTGATATTATGTTATTCATTATTATATATGCCAACCATTGCATTAAGCAACAGCATTGCCTTTCAGCAAATGACAGATCCCGGCAAACAATTTCCGTGGATACGCGTATTTGGAACATTGGGCTGGATTGTTGCAGGTTTGTTGATTGGCTTTCTTGCTATTGAAAAAACAGCCAACACATTTTATTTAGCGGCTGGTGTTTCGGTTGTACTTGGATTATTTAGTTTCTTTTTACCAAATACGCCGCCGAAAGGAAAAAGCGCAGATGCAACTGCAACAAAAGCCTTCGGCACAGAAGCATTTGTATTGTTTAAAAATATACCGTATGTAGTATTTTTTATTGCAGCTATTTTAGTTTGCATACCGCTATCATTTTATTATGGATGGGCAAATCCATTTTTAAATGAATTAGGTGTTAATAACGCTGCGGGTAAAATGATACTTGGTCAAGTTTCAGAAGGTGTATTTATTCTTGCCATACCTTTTTTGTTTAACAGTATCGGTGTGAAAAAAATGCTGTTGCTTGGAATGGCCGCATGGATACTTCGTTATATCTGTTTTGCATATGGTAACGTTGGTGCGAATGAATGGATGTTATACGCAGGAATAATTTTACATGGCGTTTGTTATGATTTCTTTTTTGTAACAGGTTATATGTACACTGAAAAGAAAGCAGGTGAAAAAATTAAGAATGCTGCACAGGGATTATTCACTTTTGCAACTTATGGTGTAGGGATGTTCATCGGTACAATATACTCAGGCAAAATTGTAGATAAACATATTATTAGTGAAGGCATGCATGACTGGACAAAAATCTGGCTGGTTCCTGCCTACATTGCAATTGGTGTACTTGTATATTTTCTTTTATTTTTCAGGGAAAAGAAAACTGCAACCGCAAGTTTGCAACAGGAAAAATTAAGAACAATGTGATATAATTAGAAAGTCAAAATAAAAATTCAAAAAAACAATTTTAGTTCAACAATACTTGATTTTTATTTTGACTTTAAAAGTTTTAATTTATTGTATGATAGTTCGCTTATGGCATGGAAAAACTTCTTCAGAAAATGCAGAAGCATATATGAATTATATTTTGCAAACCGGCGTGAAAGATTATCGTGCAACACCTGGAAACTTAAACGCACAGGTTTGGCAAAAAGAAGAAGGCAGTATAACACATATATGGACAGTTTCGTGGTGGGTAAATATTCCAAGTATAAGAGCATTCGCAGGTGAAGATTATGAGCAGGTGAGGTATTATGAAGAAGATGAAAAATATCTTTTGGAATTTGAACCAACTGTTCAGCATTATGAATGTTTTGGAGAAATACGATAAATAGTTTTGAGATAAATAACAAACATAAAAGTTTCGCGTTGATGCGATCTATATGAATAAAGACGGCGGTCTTTCACACAAACTTCATGGGCTTGATCATTTACGTGCATTTGCAATAACATTTGTTTTCTTTTTTCATTATGGAATATTATTTCCGCACCCCGAATGGGCAAATGCAATCAGTGCGTTTGGATGGAGCGGTGTTGATCTTTTTTTTGTGCTGAGTGGATATTTAATTGCTTCGCAACTTTTCAAAAATATCGCACAGCAAAATAAAATTGCACTCAAAGAATTTTTTATAAAGAGATTTTTCAGAATTATACCAATTTATCTTTTTGTTGTTGCATTATATTTCTTGTTTCCTTTTATGCGCGAAAGAGAATCTCTTGCGCCACTTTGGAAATACTTAACCTTCACTCAAAATATTAATTTAGATGTAAGCAAACAAGGCACATTTTCTCATGCGTGGAGTTTATGTATTGAAGAGCAGTTTTATTTATTGTTGCCGCTTACACTTGTTGTTCTGGTCTATTTCAAAAAAATAAGAAAAGGATTTTGGTTGTTGATTGCATTATTTGTTTTTGGATTTTTTTTTCGGTTTTATTGCTACCAGCATTTTGTTTTGCCAGCCGGTGACGATAGCTGGCTTCCGTGGTATAAATATATTTACTATCCAACATGGAGCAGGCTAGATGGTTTATTAGTTGGCGTAAGCATTGCAGCTTTGCTTCAATTTAAACCAAACTTTAGTTCAAAAATTTTAAAGTATGGAAACAAAATTTTACTGATTGCAATTCTAATTTTTACAGGTATTTATTTTCTTTTTGCTAACCAGCAAAGTTTATTAGCTTCAGTGTTCGGTTTTCCATTAGTTGATATTGGTTACGGTACAATAGTTTTAGCTGCTTTAAGTCCGCAATGTTTTTTATATAAATACAAATCATCAGTCACATCTAAAATCGCAACATTGTCTTACGGCATTTATTTAATACATAAAATTGTAATTCACGTTATGCAAACTCAAATAATAAAATTTAAGATTGATGATAACAGCAACGTTATGTTTTTGATTTGCATCGCGACTGTTTTGATTGCTTCATTATTATTAAATGAAATTATAGAGAAGCCATTTTTAAAGTTGCGAAAGAAAATTTTGAGCAGGAAAGATGAAAAGAATATTGCTAAAATTGTCACCGGTTGAATATAAATAAAAAAGAAAGCAACAAAAATTACTTACTAACCCTGTTGCTTCTTTAAACAAAACCGAAGTTTTGTTTTTTCGATTTTCAGACCGAAGTCTTCAATCAAAATGATTTTTGATTCTGGCTTTAAATCGTTTTGACTTTTGAACCGAAGCTCTCAATCTTATGATTTCTTCCTTCTTCGCAAATCTGTAAAATTTTCAGTTTCCGCTTCTGTCTTGCTGCAACCACCACCGAAATGCTGGTCAGTACAAGCAGCCGCATTAAATTCAATCTTACCATGTAAATATACTATTGATGAAGAGCTGTTTCCAAATTTTTTTTGCCACTTTTATACACGCGTTTTATACTTTTACAAGCAGATAATTTCAGGCTTATAAACATATTTTAAACGATATGAACATTATAAAATAAATTGCCACATCTTCAACAAAAAAATCATTTCTTATGCAACGAATTGCTATGCTTGGCTCAGGTTTTATAGGTCGTTTTTATGCTGATTCTATACAGGGTCAAAGAAGTAAAGACAAAATCATAAGTATCTATGCACGTAAAGAACAAAATGCAAAAAAATTTGCAGATGATTACGGCTGCGAACACTATACTTCCAACATGGAAGAAGCAATTGCGCATTCTGATGTAGATATGGTTTGTATTGCGTTGCCAAATAACGTACATGAAGAAGCTGTAATGCTTTGCTGTAAACATAAAAAACCTGTTGTTACTACAAAACCTTTAGGACGCAATGGTGCAGAAGCTTTACGCATGTTGAAGGCAGTGGAGGAAGCAGGCATCTTTAACGGTTATCTTGAAGACCTTGTTTACACACCAAAATTTTTAAAAGCGCATGATAGTGTAAAGAATGGCGCGTTGGGCAGAATTCTTTGGGCGAAGTCAAGAGAAACGCATCCTGGTCCGCACAGTGATTGGTTCTGGAATATTGAACTTGCCGGCGGTGGTTGCATTTTAGATTTGGGTTGTCATTGTATAGAAATTACAAGAAGTTTTATAGGAAAAGACATTAAGCCGGTTGAAGTAATGTGCTGGGCAGAAACGCAGGTTAAACCTATCGAAGCAGAAGACCACGCTATTGGTTTAATTAAATATGAAACCGGCGCTATTGCACAGTTTGAAGTAAGCTGGACATTTCGTGGCGGCATGGATTTACGTGACGAAGTAATGGGCACAGAAGGTACTATCTGGATCAATAATTTTTTACGTACAGGGTTTGAAATGTTTACTACAGGTAAAGGCGCAGATTATGTAGCAGAAAAAGCAGAGAGTAATACGGGTTGGCTTTTTCCGGTTGGTGATGAAGTGAATGATCTTGGTTACAATCACATGTTTACTGAAATGTTTAAATGTGTTGAAGATGGAACACAACCAACAGAAACTTTTTATGATGGTTATGTTGTAAATGCAATTATTGATGCTGCTTATAAATCAGCAAAAACAAAATTGTGGGAACCGGTAAACCTTGAAGTTTGGCGCGGACAAGAAGGCTTGTCAAAACCAAGCAATTTTGTGGATTATGATGAAGATAATTATTTAGTGAAAGAAGAGATGACACATTATGGCGCTAAAAAATTAATTTTAAAAAACAAAAAAACAGGTGAGTTCGAGGAAAGAATTTTAGAATAGTTTTTTCTTAAGAATTTTAATTACCGATCATTTCTCTTGCATTTTCTATGGCTGCCGCCGTTGGTTTTTCTCCGGCAAGCATTTGTGCAATTGCCTGTATGCGTTCATCTTTATTAAGCAGCCGAATACTTGTTTTTACAGCATCGTTTTCTATTTTTTTGTACACATAAAAATGTGCATCAGCTTTGCCTGCAATTTGCGGCTGATGTGTTATAGAAATTACTTGTCGTTCTTTCGAAAGCTGTTTCAAAATAACACCAACCTGTTTTGCGGCTTCACCAGAAATGCCTGTATCAATTTCATCAAAAATTAATGTAGGTAAATTAATTTTTTCTGCAACCAGCGATTTTATACAAAGCATTAGCCTGCTTAATTCTCCGCCACTCGCAATTTTATATAAAGATTCAAAACGATTGCTTTTGTTGGCATCAAACAAAAATTCAATTTCATTTTTTCCAAACTGGTTAAGATTTTTATCGGTAACAACAACCTTAATTTTTGCATTTGGCATTCCAACCTGTGCAAGTAAATTGTTTACATTTTTTTCTAAAGGCTGAATAATCTTTTTACGTTTTGCTGAAAGTTCTTCGGCAGAAAAATCAAGCTGTATTTTTTGTTGATTGAATTTATTTTGCGTTGATATTATTGCTTCATCAATATTTAAAACTGCATCCAGTTTTTGTTGCAGTTTATTTTGTATTTCGAGTAATTGATTTGTTGATTGAACGCTGTGCTTTTTTTGCAAACGATAACCAACAGCTAAACGTTCATTTATAAAATTGATGCGTACTTCGTCATAATTTATATCATTGTTCAGGCTTTCAAGTTCACTGCTTATATCTGCTAATTCTATTTGCGCACTTTGCAAACGTTTTATCAGTTCATCCAAACCTGCATTGAAAGAAGAAAATGTATGCAGCTTATTTATTAATTGTTTTAAAGACTGTACAATTGGTTTATCATTTTCTTTTAATTCGTAAACAGAAGCAGTAAGTGCCGTTTTAATTTCTTCTGCATTACTTAATGTTTTAAGTTCATTATCCAAATCTTCCAATTCATTTTCTTTAAAGCCTGCTTCATTTAATTCATCAAATAAAAACTGATTATAATCAAGTTCTTTTTGAAAATTATTTTTTTGTGATATTAATGTTTCTAAATGTTGTTGCGTTTTTTTCCATTCATAAAATAATACAACATATTGCTGCAATAATTTTTCATTTCCGGCTAAAGCATCTAATACTTCACGTTGAAAATCTGCTTCGCCTAATTCCAATGTATCAAATTGCTGATGCAAATCAACCAGCATAGAAGCAAGTTGTTTTAACTGCTGAAGATTTGCCGGCGTATCATTTATAAATCCACGCGATTTTCCATTGGCAGAAATTTCTCTGCGCAAAACCAATTCACTATCTGCAGAAAAATCATTTACATTTAAAAAATTCAAAACGCTAATTCTTTTTTCAATATCAAACACACCTTCAATAAAACATTTTTTTTCTTTCTTCATTAAGGTGGATGAATCAGCACGCGCACCTAAAATCAAACTTAATGCGCCAACCAAAATACTTTTTCCCGCACCGGTTTCTCCGGTTATAATATTAAAATGCTTAGAAAAATTTATTTCTATTGAATCAATGATCGCATAATTCTGTATGATAAGATTGGTAAGCATTATTAAAGCAAAATAATGTAAAACCGAGATATTTTTAGTTTGAGATTTTTAAACCAAAGCTGCATTATAATTTTTGCAGGTTGATAAATTGATGAATCATTTGCAGATTTTTTAAATAAAAAGCAACCTTTTTAATTGAAGCAAGGTTTGTTATTATTCATCATAATTTTCCTGAAGTGTTTTTACATTATCAATTCCTCCGTATTCACCAAATTAAATCAAACTATATGAAAAATTCTATCATCAGAAATCTTCGACTTAAAGCTTTGTTTATTTTCTTCGGATGTTTTTTATTATTTATTACGGGTTGCCAAAAAACAAATGATTTGACAGCTACCAATGCGCAAACTAATGTATCTGATGCACAAGCAAAATATGGCTATGCTTTAAGTAGTTTTTTCCAGGAAAATCTTAATGCTAATACAACCGGATACAATGCGCCGCATATAAATGGCAAATTGCATAATGCTTGGGGAATGGCTGTAAGTCCTGGTGGAACATTCTGGGTTTCCGCAGCAGATGGCGGTGTAAGTTTTGTGTATGATAAAAACGGTTCTCAGCCAATTGGATATGTTGCTATTCCATCGCATTTAAAAAATGCACCGGGAAATCCTACCGGTCAAATTTTTAATGGAACACCAGATTTTATAATTCCTGGTACAGGTGCAACTGCAAAATTTATTTTTGCCAGCGAAGATGGAACAATTTCCGGATGGAACGGTGGTCTTTCAGCCATTTTAGTAGCTAACAGAAATCCGCAAGGTTCAGGTTATACAGGTATTGCAATGGCCACTAATAGTGGCGCTAATTTTTTATATGCAGCAAATTTTGCAAAAGAAAAAATAGACGTGTTTGATAAAGATTTTAAACATGTTAACAGCAGCGCTTTTAAAGATGCAGATATTCCCAAACATTACGTGCCTTTTGGAATAAGAACAATAAACAACATGTTATATGTTACATATGCACGCAAAACTGCAGATGGCGATGAAGATTCATCCGGAGTGGGATTAGGTTTTGTTGATGTTTATTGGCCAAATGGTTCTTTAGCTAAACATTTTGCTGCACATGGTACTTTAAATGCACCCTGGGGAATTGCTGAAGCAGCACCAGAATTGTTAGGAAAGAGTGCACTTCTTATTGGTAATTTTGGTGATGGACGTATAAACGTTTTTGATTGGGACGGAAATTTTATTGGACAGTTATCTCAAAATGGTAAACCAATTTGGGTTGAAGGATTGTGGGCAATTGAAAGTGGTGCACCAAATACAAACGCGGCACATCAACTATATTTTACTGCAGGACCCAAAGAAGAAGCAGATGGATTATTTGGATTCTTGTTAAAGAAATAATTCCCTTTTCGTTAAATATAATCCCGGTATTAAAAGCCGGGATTTTTATTTTTATTACCACAAAAAGAACCTTAAACTCAACAAAAAAATATTAATTATTTATGCCAAGCATTAATTACAAATGTTAAAAACAAAAAATTCTTATGTGTTAATCATACACTACATCTTAAATTCATTGTTTGTGCGTTTTATACAATTATGCTATAAACATGGCATCTGCTTTGCAAAAGCATACATAAATTAATAAAAAACTTACATGCAAAAGATCTTTTTAAAACAAACGTTCATCTTATTAATGTTTAGTGCGCTTGTATTATCTGCTTTTTCGCAGGATACAACAATGTCAATGTCTTCAATGTCAATGAAACCAATAAAAAAGTTTAGTACTTTTTCAATTGGTGTTAATGGTGGTGCATTAACGCCGTCTGTGCCTATTGGAGGAAGTAATAATTTTACGCATCCGCAGTATGATATTGGTTACGGTGGATATATTAAAAATCAATTTACACATTTACTTGCCGTGCAGGCAGAATTTTTAAGAGGTAATGTTGAAGGTAATAATAGCGATGCATTAGGTAATGGTGCTCAAACTTCAAATCCTTACAAATCTTTTAAAACAAATCTTAACTGGGCTGGTAGTGTAAGTGGTGTAGTAACTTTTGGTAATATCAATTGGCTAAGCGATAATAATAAAAATTCAGTAATACCTTATATATCTGCCGGTGCAGGTATTGCAGGTTATAAACCAACTTTAGTTACAAATACAGGAACCACTATCGATTATAAACAAGGTGATAAAAGTATTCGCGAATTTTTTGTACCGGTTGGTGCAGGGTTAAAGTTTGCAGTAGCACAAGATGTTAATATTGATCTTGGATTTAGAATGAATTTTGTTGATGCAGATAATTTTGATGGATATAGTTCTCCGGGCTTTCACAAAGACAAATTCTCTTATGCTTTCGCAGGTCTTGAATTTGCTTTTGGAGGCAAACCACAATTAATGACTAATAATCCTGTAGCAACATTTAAAAAAGATTTGATGGATGAAAATGAAGCATTAAAAGCTTCGGTTATTGCAAGTCAACAACAAAGCGCAAGCGAGATTGATGCACTAAAAAACCAAATTACCGCGCTTAAATCAGATGCAGATAAAGATGGCGTTGCAGATTATCTTGACAAATGTCCTAACACTCCAGATACAGTTAAAGTAGATGGTTCCGGTTGTCCGCTACCTGTTATGACGCCACCACCTCCACCGCCTGCTCAAACAGTTATTATAACTGAAGAAGACAGACGTACTGTTGCTGAAGCAATAAAAGATCTTCAATTTGAAACCGGAAAATCTACAATTCGTTCAAGTTCCTATGCAAGTTTGGACAGAGTTGCAGATATATTGGTAAAGAAAAATTTCAGTTTGAAATTAGCAGGTCACACAGATAATGTTGGCTCTGATAATAATAATATGAAATTATCGAAAGACCGTGCAGAATCTGTGAAAGATTACCTTGTTTCAAAAGGTGCAAATCCTTCACGTATTGAAGCAACTGGTTATGGCGAAACACAACCAATTGAATCTAATAAAACAGCAGCAGGAAGAGCAAAAAACAGACGCGTAGAATTTACATTATTTTAAATTTAAAATAAATCTTATAAAAAAAGACCGTTCAATAATTGTACGGTCTTTTTTTATCAAATACTAAACTATCAGTTATACTTTTTTTATATTTTTAAATGTGTAAAGATTATTGTTGTTGTTGCTATCATTGAAAACAAAGAATCGAAATGGTTTCGTTATAATTTGTTCTTACAGAAATAATTATTTATCTGACAAAACTGAATAGTAATATTATTGTGTACTAAAAATATCGATTCAACTCAAAAGATGGAAACAAAAAATTTATGAAATAAGTAAGAAGTTATTATGCTTAAATGGAAAATGGATGATCATTTAATTAGCTAAATAAACTTCCCGTATAATTATTATTGCTTGGTTTTTTTCCTAAATGCTCGTAAGCTTTTTGTGTTACTTCTCTGCCACGCGGAGTACGTTGTAAAAATCCTTCCTGTATCAAAAAAGGTTCATACACTTCTTCAATAGTACCCGACTCCTCGCCTACTGCCGTTGCAATGGTTGTAATACCAACAGGTCCGCCTTTAAATTTTTCTATGATAGTTGATAAAATGCGGTTATCCATTTCATCCAATCCATGTTCATCAACATTTAAAGCTTTTAATGCATGTTGTGTAATGCCAATATCAATCATACCATCATTTAGTACTTGAGCAAAGTCTCTTACGCGACGCAACAAACTATTTGCAATTCTTGGTGTGCCACGGCTTCTTCGCGAAATTTCCCCTGCAGCATCACTTGAAATAGTTGTATTTAATATAGATGCGCTGCGATGAATAATTTTCTTTAATATATCTGCATGATAATATTCTAGTCTAGATTTTATACCGAATCTTGAAAGCAATGGCGCCGTTAACAAACCACTTCTTGTTGTTGCGCCGATTAATGTAAACTGATTAAGATTGATTTGAATGCTGCGTGCATTTGGTCCGGTATCAATCATAATATCAATCCTGAAATCTTCCATCGCCGCATATAAATATTCTTCCACCACAGTACTTAAACGATGTATCTCATCAATAAATAGAACATCATTTGCTTCTAAGTTAGTAAGCAAACCTGCAAGATCACCTGGCTTTTCAATCACAGGTCCGCTTGTTTCACGAATGTTTACACCCAGCTCGTTTGCAACAATTCTAGATAAAGTTGTTTTACCCAAACCCGGCGGACCATGAAATAAAACATGATCTAACGCTTCGCCACGCAGCTTTGCTGCTTTAATAAAAATTATAAGATTATCTATTAGTTGTTGCTGTCCTGCAAATTCAATTATGTGTTTTGGTCGAATGTTGTTTTCAAACTCTTTTTCCTCAACACTAAGCTGCGATTTTTCCGTTTGTAAATTTGAATTACTCATATTATTTTTTAATGAGAATTATGCCACCTATAATTAATCCACTACCTATAATTTTTCCAAAGTTATGGTTCTTACAATCGAACCAAACATACCGTAATGATCTATCAATAATGAAATAAAAATTTGCCCGGCAATAACAAGCGCAAAAGTTAAAGCAACACCTTGTTGTTGATTTATCCAGGTTATATAACCAACAAAAACAGCTCCTGCAAAGCCGCCCATCCATACATACCACGGACCACTTACTGTTTGCCGTAAATTAAATATTGCCTGACTGTTCACTATTAAATTCAAAATAAATAGAATGATAAATCCTGTAAAAAAACTAATGAGCGAGCCCATTAAAGCGCCGCCGATTTGTTTACCTAATCTTGCATTTAAAATCGCCTGCATAGGAATTATTGTGCCAACAAAAAAAGTAAGCGCCATAAATATGTAACGCATAAATTAATTTTTTGGAAGATAAACATTTGTATATACAAATAAAAATAAATTACATTTGCTTTTATGAAGATGTGCGAAAGCAGGTATTCTAAATGCATGTATTTTTCTTCTAATGCACTGGCAAGGAAAATGGAAAAGCTTGCAAATGAAAGTTGGAAAAAGGTTGATCTTTCACCAAGCCACGCTTATTTATTAATGATAGCAATTGAAGATCCCGGTGTTCAGCCCGGCGCTTTATCAAACGAAATGCAATTAACACCCAGCACTGTAACACGCTTAATAGAAAAGCTTGAAGAAAAAAAATTATTAGTACGTACAACTAAAGGAAAAATGACAAATGTTTATCCAACACCCAAAGCAAAACAATTGTTTCCCAAGCTTAAAAAATGTGTACATGATTTTTTTAATGCTTATGCTAAAATTTTAGGTAAAGAAGAAAGTTTAAAACTTTTACAAATTATGCATAAACTTTCAGACAAACTGCCCAGGTAATTTTTTTGAATGATATTTGTATATACAAATAAATAAGTATTATTATTTCAAACAAAAGAGAAACAAATTTTGTTTCTTTTAAAACAACAATATGAAATACGCAATTACAGGTTCGTTAGGAAATATCAGCAAGCCAATAGCTGAATCATTATTAAAAGCCGGGCATGAAGTAACTATTATTACTTCAAATCATAAAAACGAAAGTGCTATAAAAACGCTTGGTGCAAAACCGGCAGTTGGCTGGCTTGAAGATGTAAAATTTCTGAACGAAACCTTTAAAGACCATGATGCAGTTTATACAATGATTCCGCCAAAGTACGATGCAGATAATTGGAAAAGCTGGATCGTCGGTATTGGTAAAAACTATGCAACCGCTATAAAAGATGCAGGCATTGAATACGTGGTAAACTTAAGCAGTTGGGGCGCGCACATGCCAGATGGCGCCGGACCAATAAGCGGTTTGCATTATGTTGAAGCTGCTTTAAATGAACTTGAAGAAGTAAGCGTAATTCACCTGCGTCCGGGTTCTTTTTATACAAACCTCTTCGCACAAATTAGTATGATAAAGAACGCAGGTATTATGGGTGCAAATTATGGAGAAGATGCAATTGGTATGGTTCATCCGAAAGATATTGCAAAGGTTGCTGCAGAAGAATTGTTGAACATGAAGTTTTCAGGAAAATCGGTTCGTTATATTGCAGGTGATGAAAAAACCGGGGCAGATACTGCGAAAGTTTTAGGAGATGCTATAAATAAACCCGGTTTGCAATGGATTGTTTTTTCTGATGAACAGTTTTATGATGGCGCTATTAAAGCGGGCTTACCAGAAGAGGTTGCAAAGAACTATACAGAAATGGGCAAAGCGTTGCGTACAGGTGAAATTGGTGAAGATTATAATAAGCATAAACCTAAATTAAGCGATATTAGGTTAGAAGATTTTGCGAAAGAATTTGAAGGTGCTTTCGATGCTGCTTAACAATATTATTAATCATATAAAAGTATAATTATGAAAGTTGCAATAATTGGCTCCGGCGCTGTTGGGCAAACACTTGCCAAAGCCTTTAAAAGTGAAGATTACGAAGTGATGCTTGGCACACGTAATCCATCTAAAAAAGAAGTTGTTGAATTTAATACCGAATCAAAGATTGATATCGGCACATTTGAAGAAGCCGCTAAGTTTGGTGAATTGCTTGTGCTGTGTGTAAAAGGTGGCGCTGCGAAAGAGGCGGTGAAGCTTTCAGGAAAAGAAAATCTTTCAGGCAAGATAATCATTGATACTACAAATCCTATTGATGAAACGCCGCCGGTAAATGGTGTTTTAAATTTTACTACTTCTTTTCAATCTTCTTTAATGGAAGAATTACAAAATGATGTACCTGATGCAAAATTTGTAAAGTGTTTTAACAGTGTTGGTAATTTATTGATGTATAAACCGCAGCTTGATGCAACACCAACGATGTTTA
>CAXSDU010000012.1:0-2351 GCA_964236165.1 uncultured Parafilimonas sp.
TGAGGTTACCCAATAACCGCCACCGGGACAAATAATGACTGCTGTTCCGTTTACAATTTTTTTATCAGGCAAAAAAACACTGAGTGTTGGCTGCGATGTAAAATGAACGATTGTATCGCCATTCGTTTGCGGTTCCCATAATTCTTTTGTTGAATAAGGTTTACTGTTTGGAACATCACCATCATACAACGGCAACGTTTGCTGTGCATGCAACCGCATCATAAAAAAATAAAATAAAACTGTGGCAAATATTTTTTTCATACAATTTAATTAAGCATTTACACAATCATACACTACAACCTTACTCCATAAATGCGAACATTCTTTTACAAACTGCAAATGAATTGGATCTGTTTGATAACTATCCTGATCTTCTGCGCTATTAAAAAAAGCAAGCCATGAAACCTGGTAGGAATTATCTACAACATTTCTTTGAGTATTTGCAGAAATACCGATATGATGCTGTTTAATAATGGGCGCTTTTGCCAAACGTTGTAAACCTTCAATAAGGCTTTGCACATTTGCCGCATTATTAGTATTCAAATAAAAAAATACATGATGAACAAAAATATTTTCCAATTGCATGTTGATATAATTTAAGATGTGAGCGATAAAATTATTTTAATTGCAGATAAAAGAAAGTAATTATTTTTTTACCTGCCAGCCATCATTGTTTTTTAATAATGATATAATGTTTGATGCTTCGCTTTCATTGTTTTCACGGTCAACGCTCGTTACTGTCACATAACAATTGTTCCAATCTTTGTTTAAAAAATCTGCCGGTAAAAAAAATTTAAATTTCATTGTACTGTCTGCAGCAATAATTATTGCAGGATGATCTGTTAATCCGATCAACGATTCTCCTACATATACTACAAAACTTTTTATCGTTTCTGTTTCATTTTTGTTTATACCGCTGCCGGTAATAGTAAGCAGTTGACCGCTGTTGTCTTCACCCAAATTAATTTTTGTTATTTGCGGAGGCTTTGGTGCAATCGTATCAATCCAATCCATTGGCGGAATTAATGCAGGTGCTCTGTAATAATTAAAACGTAAACTATCTGCCCATCCGTTTACATCAGTCATTAAATTTTTACAACTATAAAAAACACTGCCTTGTACATTATTATTTTCACGCAATAATTTTATTTCGTTTGGAAGTTCATTTGTGTTACGCCAGACAGGTGTAGGCTTTTCAACTGCACGATATAAACCATGACCAATATAAAGCTGTTTGCCATAACTATTTTTTGACCACCAATTTAAAAGCGTTTCATAATCGCAAAGCCTGTGTCCAATCTCCCAATATAATTGCGGTGCTATGTAATCTATCCATCCATTTTTCAACCATAATAAAATATCTGCATACAAATCATCATAACAGGTTTGCCCGGCTCTTGTATCGCTGCCGTTTGCATCAACAGAACTATTTCGCCAAACACCAAACGGGCTTATCCCAAATTTTATCAGCGGCTTATAATCGAGTATAACATCATGAATCATTTTTATAACACTATCGCAATTACTGCGTCGCCATGCATCAATACTCAAGCCTCTTCCATATTGCAGGTAAGCCTGGTAATCGGGAAATGGTTTGCCTGCAATTCTGTAAGGATAAAAATAATCATCCATGTGAATAGCATCAATATCATAACGCGTAATAATATCTTTAATGATGCTGGTAAGATATTGCATCACTTGCGGCAAGCCGGGATTAAAATATATTTTATCACCATATTTTAAAAACCATTCAGGATGTTTTTTTGTGATATGATTTGGATCGATTGAAGCTGTTGGACCGAAGACAGCACGGTAAGGATTTATCCATGCATGAAACTCCATACCACGTTTATGTGTTTCATCAATCATAAACCGCAGCGGATCATAATATGGTGATGGAACTGCGCCTTGTTTGCCTGTTAAAAATTCACTCCATGGTTCATATTTAGAAAGATAAAATGCATCTGCCGAAGGGCGAATTTGAACAATAACTGCATTAATGCCTATCTGCTGCTGCTGATTAAGTATATTAATGAACGATTGCTTTTGCTGATCACTTGTTAAGTTTTTACTGCTTGGCCAATCAATATTATTTACGGTTGCAATCCACACTGCGCGAAACTCGTATTTGGGTTGACAGTTTACAGTTGATAGTTTACAGAAAAAACACATTATTATGCAACACAAAAACTTCATCATATAAACGAAGATAGAGTTTGAAGTGGTTTTGTTTAATGGTGAAAACAATTTTAGAAATGAATTATAATACTTAAACCTGGCAGGGTTAATATGGTTTCAATTATTTTTGATGCATGCGTTCACCCATTGGTATTTTTGATTCAGGTTATGGA
>CAXSDU010000012.1:2373-7540 GCA_964236165.1 uncultured Parafilimonas sp.
TTTTAAAAGAGATACAAAAGCTGCTTCCGCAATATGATTATATTTATTTAGGCGATAATGCACGCACGCCTTATGGCAACCGTTCGTTTGAAACCGTATATCAATATACATGGCAATGTGTGCAATGGTTGTTCAAACAAAATTGTCTGCTGATTGTAATTGCCTGCAACACTGCATCTGCAAAAGCGTTGCGCAGTATTCAGCAAAATGATCTTGAAAAAAATTTCCCAGGCAAAAAAGTGTTAGGTGTTATTCGCCCTACAACAGAAATCATCGGTAATTATTCCAAAACAAACCATGTAGGAATTTTAGCAACGAATGGAACTGTTCAGTCACAATCTTATTTAATAGAGATTGAAAAATTCTTTCCTGATATAAAAGTATTTCAACAGGCTTGTAATATGTTGGTACCATTGATCGAGAATAATGAATTTGAAAATGAAGCCACAGATTATTCCATAAAAAAATATATAGATGAATTATTGAATAAAGATGATAAGATTGATACAATACTGCTTGCCTGCACACATTACCCGCTTATAAAAAAAAGAATAGAAAAATTTTTGCCTGATGGAAATAAAGTTGTTGTACAGGGAGAAATTGTTGCGGAGAGTTTAAAAGATTATTTACAACGTCATACAGAAATAGAAAAGCAGTTATCTCAATATAAAACAATACAATTTTTTACAACAGATTCTGCTGATGATTTTAATAATCATGCTACTATTTTTTTTGGTGACACAACTAATGCAAAACATGTGGAGTTGTAAAAAAATGCAAGTGCCAGATTACAATTACTAATAACCGGCAACAAGTAACTTGCAACTTTTATGAATGATAAATTTGAAATGTTCAATAACCGCTTGCTTAAAGTGTATAAACACAAAAGCAAGCAGGCAAAGCGTTTGAACGTTTCCTGTTACAGAATTTATGATCATGATCTTCCTGAATTTCCATTTGCAATTGAGTTGTATGAAGACAAAATTTATGTTGCGGAATATCGCCGTCGGCATAATATGAACGATGAAGAACATGAAGAATGGTTACAGCAATCGTTTAAAATTATCAGCGAGGTTTTGCATTTGTCTGAAGAAAATATTTTTAGCCGTGAACGCAAACGCTTAAGCCATCGCGAAAGTCAGCAGTATGAAAAACAAAATTTTGCCCAGCAATTTTTAACTGTTAAAGAAAATGGTTTAAAGTTTTCCGTCAATCTTACAGACTATTTAGATACAGGTTTATTTTTAGATCACCGCATTACAAGAGAAATAGTGCGCAAAGAATCTGCTGACAAAAGAGTGCTGAATCTTTTTTGTTACACCGGTTCATTTTCTGTTTATGCAGCAGCAGGCGAAGCAGCAAGTGTTACTTCTGTTGATCTTTCTAAAACATATCTGGAATGGGCAAAAGATAATTTTGTAATTAATCGTTTTAAAGATGAAAATAAATTTCATTTTATTCATGCTGATGTATTGCAATATTTAAAAACACTTGAATCCAATAGTTTTGATGTGATCATTATTGACCCGCCAACGTTCAGCAACAGCAAGCGCATGAAAGATTTTCTTGATGTGCAAAAAGATCATGTTGAAATTATAAATGATGCATTGTTTGCATTATCACAAAATGGTATAATTTATTTCAGTACAAATTATTCAAAGTTTATTTTGGATGAAGAAAAAATAAAAGCTTCAGCCATACAAAACATTACAAAAGCCACTACACCGTTTGATTTTGAAGGCAAGCTGAAAAGGTTTTGCTTTAAAATTTTGAAATAAAATTTTGATATTAACGATTTTAATTTTTTTACCGACTAACGCTTTATAATTATTCGTAAAATCTTTCAGCAATAGGAATTATCTGCTTTTTAAATTCCTTTATTTCTTTTTCTTTTTATAATTTAATAAATAGATATAGTTTAGCTGCATTAAATATTTCAAACCTAAAAATTGTTTTGCGGACCATTTCTATACATGTTTTGAACGAGGATAGATAAGATTGCATGGCGTCTTATCAATCTTGTCAAAACTATTAATCTCTGCTATGAAAAATAAAAATGCAATACGTCTCATGATTATCATGGGGTTGATTATAATTGGAGAAACTTTAAGGCATATCACACATAATTTAACATGGGGATTCATTTTTTCAATCGCTGCTCTTTGTACTGCTGTATATTCGGCAACATTAAAAGAGAGTAAGCTAAAAAAAATGAGCTTATTCTTATGATTGTAATTGCCTTTTTATTTATACTGTATCCTATTTTTCTTTAAATCTTAGATAAAATATATCTTATCACCGCCTAGTTTATTCGAGGCTTTTTTATTATTCTGAATTGCTAAACCTTACAAAAGCAACCACGCCATTTGATTTGAGAGCAAGCTCAAAAATTTGTATTAGATTTTGAAATAATTTCTATTCATATTTAATAATTATCAATCTTCCTTGATAATAAATGTTAAAACCATTTATATTTTTTTTACTTTTTAAACATTCATTAGTTTTTACCTTCGCAGCTTTCCCTGTACACATAATTCTAATGTATTGGCACCAACTTCTTTTGAATCTTTAAAATAAAATATACAAGAATGAGACGATCACATTACTATCTATTTGCATTACTTTTTTTAAGCAGTTCTCTTTTTGCGCAAACAGATTCTGGTTCGCATTACGATCAGCATGTTGCTTTTGATCCGCTTTTTTATCCTTCAGCCGGAAATGAATATCGCAGCGCAAGCGGCGAGCCAGGACCAGCTTATTGGCAAAACCGTGCAGATTATAAAATAACTGCAGCGCTTGACACGGCACAACACAAGGTTACAGGCACTGTTATTATCACATATAAAAATAATAGCCCGGATAACTTAAAATTTTTATGGTTGCAGTTAGATCAGAATATTTATCGCGAAGACAGTCGTGGTGAAGAAACAACTTTATTAACCGGTGGCCGCTGGGCTAACCGCACTTTTACACAAGGTGATGAATTAAAATCTGTAGATGTAATTTCAAACGGCACATCAACCAAAGCAAAATATATTGTTAGCGACACACGCATGCAGGTTTGGCTGCCGAAAACATTACAGGCAAAAACGGGAACGCTTCAATTAAAGATTGATTATTCGTTTGATGTTCCGGAATATGGCACAGATAGAATGGCAAGAATAAATACAAAGAATGGATGGATATATGAAATAGCACAATGGTACCCGCGCATGTGTGTGTATGATGATGTGCTTGGATGGAACACATTACCTTATTTAGGTGCAGGTGAATTTTATCTTGAATATGGTGATATTGATTACACCATTACAGCACCATCAAATTTAATTGTTGTTGGCTCTGGCGAAGTACAAAATCCATCAGAAGTTTATACACCGGCTACATTAAGTTTAATTGATAAGGCAAAGAACAGCGACAAAACTGTTACTATAGTTGGCTTGCATGATTTAAGCGGCACATCTTATCACCTAAATAAATCAACACTTACATGGCATTTCTTATGTAAGAATACAAGAGATGTTGCATGGGCAGCATCAAAAGCCTTTATATGGGATGCGGCCAAAATAAATTTACCGAGTGGCAAAAAAGCATTGGCGCAATCAGTATATCCTGAAGAAAGTGCCGGCGATAGTGCATGGAGCCGCTCAACAGAATTTGTAAAAGGCGCCATTGAATTATATTCAAAAGAATGGTATGAGTTTACTTATCCGTCTGCAACCAATGTTGCCGGAAGAGTTGGTGGAATGGAATATCCGGGAATTGTTTTTTGCGGATGGAAAGCAAAACAGGGCAGTTTATGGGGCGTAACAAATCATGAATTTGGTCATAATTGGTTCCCGATGATCGTTGGTTCTAATGAAAGAAAATATCCATGGATGGATGAAGGTTTCAACACTTTTATTAATGGTGTTGATACAAAAGTTTTTAACAGTGGTGAATTTTATAAAAAAAGTGACGTTCAGCATTCTGCAAATTATTTTTTCAAAAAAGATGCAGATGCAATTATGACAATTCCTGAAGTAACGCAGCAAAGCTTTTTAGGTGTTGCCGCTTATCAGAAACCAAGCGATGGATTAGATATTCTACGTTATCATATTCTTGGTGTTGAACGTTTTGATTCTGCATTTCGCACATACGTAGCACGTTGGGCATTTAAACATCCAACGCCATGGGATTTTTTCAGAACGATGGAAAATGTTGGTGGCGAAGATCTTTCTTATTTCTGGCGTGGCTGGTTTATGACGAATGATAAACTTGATCAGGGCATTAAAAAAATTGAGTATGTTGATAATGATCCATCAAAAGGTGCAAACATAACTGTTGTAAATAATGAACAAATGGTGTTGCCTGTGCCTTTATTGATAGAGTTGGATAACGGGCAAAAAGATTCTTTAACGTTACCGGCTGAAATATGGCAACGTAGTGGTGAATGGACGTTTCATTATCCATCTACAACAAAAATTAAAGAAATAACTATTGACCCTGATCATGATTATCCGGATATAAATCCTTCTAACAATATAATGGAAGGCAATCCGGCTAAACCTGTACCACAGGGAACTTCGGCTAATGATATTATTGATAAATATTTAAAAGCCGTTGGTGGCGTTGATAAAATTAATAGTATAAAAGATTTTTCATACACAGCTTCCGGTAATATACAGGGACAAGATATAATATTTAAAAAAGAATATAAATCACCGGACAAAGTTCTTGTGCAGGTAACATTACCTGCAATGAATACGGATGCACAAAAGCTTATTGTTAATGGTGATAGTATTTCTATGATGAATATGGGAAAGGCTGCTACTGTTGATAATGCAAGCAGGCAGCGGTATAAAGAACAAGTAGGCGTTATTCCTGAAATAAATTATACAAAAAGTAATTATACTATAAATCTGGATAAAGCATTTGCAACTATTAATGGAACCGATGCTTATATTATTACAGTTACATCTCCATCTGGCACCGTCACAAAAAGTTATTATGATGCGCAAACAGGCTTTAAAGTAAAATCAGAAATAACCGGAGAACAGGGTATATCTGAATATGAATATTCCGATTATAAAGCAGTTGATGGAATTATGTTTCCATTTTCGCAAAAGATATCACAGGGAGTTGAGTTTAATCTTACAGTTAAAGATGCTAAAGTAAACAGTGGTTTAAA
>CAXSDU010000012.1:7550-47982 GCA_964236165.1 uncultured Parafilimonas sp.
TTTTAAATAAGTTTTTTAACGCATTTTGAGAGCGCGCATTATTGCGCGCTTTTTTATTTTTAAAACTCTATATTGTTTTATTCAAATTTTCATTATTAATTATGTCTTTTTATAACACACTCACTATAGTAATTGTATTAGCAGCGGTTTTTGGGTATATAAATTATCGCTTTATAAAACTGCCTAATACAATTGGTATAATGATAATGTCTCTTATTGCATCATTACTGTTAATTGCTACCAGTTGGGTTCATCCTGCACTCTTTAATAAAAGCCTGCAGGTTATAAGCTCAGTTAATTTATATAATTTATTAATGAAGGTTATGCTGAGTTTTTTATTGTTTGCAGGTTCCATTCATATAAATGCAGCAAGCCTGAAAAAACAGGCAATACCGGTGCTTACTTTTTCAACTATTGGTGTTATACTTTCTACTTTTATTGTAGGTTCTTTATTTTTTTTAATAACAGGTTTATTCAAACTACAAATCAGTTTTTTAGAATGTCTTTTATTTGGCGCGTTAATTTCACCAACTGATCCTATTGCAGTGTTGGGTATTTTACGCGAAGCCAATATTCCGAAATCTTTAGAAATTAAAATTACCGGTGAATCGCTTTTTAATGATGGTGTAGCTGTTGTAATATTCATCAGCATTTTTGATATAATGCAGGCAGGCACTGAAAATATTTCGATTACAAATGCCTTATTGCTTTTTCTTAAAGAAGCTGCGGGTGGCTTATTATTTGGAGCGGTCTTAGGGTATATTGGTTTTATAATTTTAAGATCAATTGATAATTATAAAGTAGAATCAATGATAACGCTTGCTTTAGTTATGGGCGGTTATCTACTTGCAGATAAACTTCATGTTTCCGGTCCGCTGGCAATGGTTGTTGCCGGTATAATAACCGGTAATAAAAGCCGGCAGGACGGAATGAGCGACATAACACGCGATTATATTGATAAACTCTGGGAAATGATTGATGAAATTCTGAATGCGGTTTTGTTTTTGCTGATTGGTTTGCAAATGCTGATAATTCCTTTTAATGCTTTGGTTATCTGGCTGGGCATAATTAGTATTTTTATAGTATTGATTGCACGTTATATTTCTGTTGCCATACCAATAAATCTTTTACTCTTTAAAACTACATTCGAAAAAAATTCAGCAACTATACTAACGTGGGGCGGCTTGCGTGGCGGCATTTCTGTTGCGTTAGCGCTTTCTTTACCATTTGCTGCCAACAGAGAAATTATTGTTTCTGTAACCTATATTATTGTTTTATTTTCTATAACTGTACAGGGATTAACGATAGGAAAGCTCGCAAAAAAAATTACATCAGTTTGATATTGCGTATGCATATACAGTAAACGGTAAACATAAATTAGTATAATGTCAAAAAACATATTTGATAATTTTTCACTCAGTTATGAAAAAGAAAAGTATGAAACCGTTATTGAAAATATTCATAATGGCGTTGTGTTTAAAGGCACAAATTTGTGGATACTCATTTTCGCTATATTAGTTGCATCACTTGGATTGAATGTTAATTCAACGGCAGTAATTATCGGTGCCATGCTTATATCACCGTTAATGGGTCCTATAATGGGGATTGGTTTAGGAGTTGGCATAAATGATCTTTCACTATTAAGAAAATCATTGAATAATTATTTCTTTGCTTCCGGTACCGGACTTATAACTTCTTTTATTTATTTTTTTGTAACACCGTTAAACGAAGCGCATTCAGAAATACTCGCGAGAGTTTCTCCCAATATTTATGATGTACTCATTGCTTTTTTTGGAGGACTTGGCGGTATTGTAGCCACATCAAGTAAATTAAAAGGAAACGTAATAACGGGTGTTGCAATTGCAACTGCCTTAATGCCGCCGCTTTGTACAGCAGGTTATGGCTTAGCTACTTTAAAATTAAATTTCCTGTTTGGTGCTTTGTATTTATTTATTATTAACACAGTTTTTATTGCATTGGCTACATTTATTACTGTAAGATTATTGAGATTTCCAAGACAACATTTAAAATCTGAAAAAGAAGGAAAAAGAGCGCATAGAATTATTATCATCATTGCTATTATTACAGTATTGCCAAGTATTTATTTTGCTTATGATATAATTCAACAAAATAAATTTATGCAGCAGGCGAATAAGTTTATTGAAGTTGAAGCCAACTTTACCAATGATTATCTTTTAAAGAAAACAATTGATCCTAAAACAAAAACGATTAAACTTATTTATGGCGGAAAAAAAATTACTGATTCAGAAATTGAAGCATTGAAAACAAGGCTTTCTAATTATGGATTATTAAAAATTTCGCTTGATGTAAAGCAAGGCTTTGCTTATCTGGCAGACAATAATAATAATTCAAACGAAAATTTAAATGAATTAAATTATACATTAACAGAAAAAGATAACGAAATAAATAAGCTGCAAGATTCTCTTAATAATATTAAGACAAATGAAAAAAAAGCAAGAGAAGTTTTTAATGAAATAAAAGCGCTTTATCCAACTATACAACATGGTATTATTAAGCCTGGACAAATAAAAGATTCTGTGCACACAACTACTGTTTGGAATGTATTGGTACAATCCAATAAAATAATTTATTCTTCTGATAAAAATAAAATGAGAATTTGGTTAAATAAAAGATTACAACCAGATTCTGTTGTACTGGAATTTGCGCGGTAATGATGAATTATATTAGGATACAGTAACGTAATTTATGCGAAGCAGGTCGCGTAGTTTTTTATCAACGTCTTGTAAAGTTAAATACAGTGTCTTGATGCTTTCATATTTCTCACCATTTTTTATAGCGGAAGTGTAGTTTTCAAATAAATCTTCTTTTTCTTTTTGCAATCTTATAATAAGGTTTTGCAGACCGGCATTAATTGTAGAAACTGTATTCATGACAAACAATTAAATTTGAAAAAATAAATCAAATCCCGTACCGATTTAATTTGTAGTTTTTACATAAAGAATGTTATTATCAATATTTTACAATTTTCTTTTTTTGCCTGCCAGGGAAAGAAATTTAACGTGTAAATTAATTACCTGTGGAAGTATTGCTTGTTCTTCATCATTTATAATTACAAAATCGCAAAGCTTCATTTTAATTTTTTCATCAATTTGATTATTTATTCTTTCGTGTACTTGTTGCCTCGTAAAATTATTGCGCTTCATTACACGCGAAATGCGTAAATGTTGAGGAGCAGAAACACCAATTACAAAATCTAAATTTGCTGCCGCACCAGCTTCAAACATTAATGCAGCTTCCTTTATTATATATGATGTTGTTTGTTTTTGCATCCATTCATTTGCTGCTGCAATTGTAAGCGGATGTGTAAGTGCATTTAATTGTTCCAGCATAAATGCATCTTTAAAAACTATATCAGCAATATATTTTTTGTTTAAAGTTCCATTGTAAGCATTTTCCCCAAAAAGATTTATAATTTTTTGTTTCAGCGTTTCATCTTCATTCAATATTTTTTGCGCAATATCATCCGCATAAAAAACAGGTACGCCAAGCGATGCAAATATTTTAGAAACAGTCGTTTTGCCGCTGCCAAGTCCGCCTGTTAATCCTATCTTCAGCATATAAATAGAAATAAAAAATCCGAAATGTTTAGATTCCGGATTTAAAATTAAGTAACTAAATTTTTATTTTTTCTCAACTTCAACAGTTGCTGCTTTATTAAGCTGTGTTGTCCATTCCATACTAATGGCAGATTTTTCAAGTTTTAAATAACTGCCGGGATTAGTTTCAAGCTGAATCGTATTGTCTTCATTTACTTTATTTATGGTACCGTGTATTCCTGCAATAGTAACAATCCTGTCGCCTTTTTGCATGTTCTCAATAAATTTTTTCTGATCTTTTGCTTTTTTAGCTTGTGGACGAATCATAAAAAGCCAAAACACTAAAATTATTGCACCCATCATTATTAAAGAGAAACTGGAATTAGGCTGCCCGCCGGGAGAAGCCATTAAGAAAATTGAAAGCGTGTTTATCATTGTATTGTTGTTTGAAGTTTTTTTAAATTATTTTTTTACTGATGAAGAGTCAGATATTAAAATAGCGCCTGTAAAACTTAAATTAGTAGCGGTATTATTTAAGGTATTGGAATGCACATAAATATTTTTGTGCACTGTGCCCGGATGACTTTTATTGGTATCAAATTTTGCTTCTATTTGGCCTTGTTCTCCAGGTTTTATAGGTTGCTTTGTATAATCAGCCAAAGTGCAACCACAGCCAGGTCTTACTTCAGAAAGATATAAAAGTTTATTACCTGTATTTGTACAGCGAAATGTAATGTTTACTATATCACCCATTTTTTTAGCACCAAAATTTATTATTGTATCCTGCCATTGTATGGTAGTAAATTTTGTTGAATCTTTCATAACAGATGCAACATCATCACTTTTGTTAGAAGATTGAGTACAGGCAATGATAAAAAAACCAAAACTTAGAATTGTTAAAAATGGTACTTTAATCATGTTTTAAATTTCGCGGCAAATGTACGTTTTCCGGAGCTGTTTTTTTGGGTTTAAAATCACTTTTATGAATTTTGTTTTCGCTAAGTAAATCTTTATGAATACTATCTAAAATACCATTTACAAAATGACCGCTTTGGGGCGTACTATAATCTTTTGCAAGATCAATATATTCGTTTATAGTAACCTTTGTTGGTATGGTTGGAAAATATAAAAATTCACAAATACCCATTTGCATTAATATTGTATCAAGCGCTGCAATGCGGTCAGGATCCCAATTTTTTAAACGCGTTTTTATTAAAGTATTTACATAATCTTTTTTGTCAACTACAGTATTAAGCAAATTTTTTGCAAACTCATTTTTTTCTTTATCTGGCATTTGCTGCAGATTTAAACCGGCAGGCTTCTGTAAAAAACCAAGCATTAAAATATTCAGCATATTAGCATCGTCGTCCCAATTGGTAAAATATTCTTCTATGTGCGAAATAAAATTTTCATCGGGTAACATTAGATCAGTAAAAATAAAAGACATAATATCTCTTTCTATCTGCGATTCGCGCATTTGAGAATTTATGTAAGTATGATAAAGCTCGGAAGCAGTTAATTCATTATATACTTTTTTAACGAAGCTGCTTGTTTGTTCAAAATTAAATTTATTATCAGCAAGTGCTTTTTTAAAGGAGTGGTTTTCAAGTATTTTCCATAGCAACGTATTGCCTGCAAGTTTTGTATTGATATTTTTATCGGCTGAGGTAGCTAAATGTTTTGATGCACGAACAACTGCATCTTTTTCAGCATAACGCGCTACTTCAGTTAAAAAATAAATTAAGTATGTAAAAAGACGAGCGGTTTGATTAAGATTATTTTGTAAAACTTTTGCTGCGTTATTATTGGCAGGTTGTTCATTAACATATAACTGATACAATACCTGCATTACTTTTATCCTGATGTTTCTGCGCGTGATCATTCTATATAAGAGCTTAATGCGCGAAGATAAGGGCAGCATAATAATTATGACTGCGATAAAAAAACAAAAAGTAAAATTTAAATGCCAACTGTATTATTCATAAGCAAAATAATATTCAAGCCTTAGTTTGAAAATATTATATGCCATTTATCAAACTAATGCTTCAACTCTATCATCTAATAGAAAAAATATCTTTTAATGCTCTTTTTGCCGCATGATAACCGCACATACCATGCACGCCACCGCCTGGCGGTGTAGATGAAGAGCAGATATAAATTCCTTTTGCAGATGTTTTATAAGGTGAAAAACGCAATGCAGGTCTTGTAAAAATTTGTCTTATATCTTGTACGCCGCCGTTAATATCGCCGCCAATATAATTTGCGTTATATGATTCAAGTTCCTGCGTATTCATTACATGCCGTGCTAAAATGCGTTCTCTAAATCCGGGCGCGAAACGCTCAACTTGTTGTTCAATTTTGCTGGTCATATTTTCTGTAGAACCATTTGGCACATGACAATAAGCCCATGCTGTGTGTTTGTTTAAAGGGGCACGTGTACTATCAAATAAACTTGGTTGTACAAATAATACAAATGGTTTTTCGGGATTCTTATTTTCAGCAATCATTTTTTCGCTCAGTGTAATTTCTTCAAGTGTATTTCCCAAATGCACTGTTCCTGCATTGGTGCAAGTATTTGCTGTGAATGGAGCCGGCGCATCCAAAGCCCAATCTATTTTATAAACACCTGCACCGTAACGATATTTTTTTAATTGATGCTGATATAGTGATGATAATTTATGTCCTGCAATTTTTAATAATTGAGCAGGAGTAACATCAAACAAAACTGCGTGCGATGAAGGAAGCTGTTGCAAAGAATTAATTTCTGAATTAACTTCAACTTTACCACCAAGTGAAATAAAATAAGCAGCCAATACATCTGCCAATTTTTGTGAACCACTTTTAATTATTGGCCAACCTTTAAGGTGTCCGAGTAATAAAAGCAATATTGCAAAACCAGATGTAGTTGCATTTGTAAATGGCTGTATGGAATGTGCTGCCATGCCTGCCCAAAAACCTTTTGATTTTTTATTGTGTAAATGTTTTTTTGCGAAAAAAGAAAACGAAGGAAGTGCATTTAAGCCAAATTTTGCAGCGGCAATTGGATGTTTTGGAAAAATAAACGGACCTAAAATAAGTTCATTAATTAAAGACCAATCTTTTACCAATCCGTTCATGAAATTGTTATAAAACTCTGCATCATTATTTAAAGACTCTGACGTTTCAGAAATTGAATGAACAAGAGAAGCTGCAGTGCCATCATCAAACGGATGTGCCGCAAACGTTGGCGGATAAATATATTCAAGTCCAAAATTGTTTAATGGTAATGTTGAGAAAAAAGGTGAGTTTACAGCAAGCGGATGAACAGCAGAACAAACATCATGAACAAAACCCTGCAAGGTTAACTCTGCAGAACGTAAACCACCACCTATGGAAGATTTTGCTTCCATTAATAAAACAGAAAGCCCTTTTTGTTGTAATAAAATAGCTGCAGCTAAACCATTGGGACCAGCGCCCACAACAACGGCATCAAAATCTTTTTTTTCAAGCTGCATAATTTTAAATGTAGATTACTTCAACGTTTCATCAAGCCATTTAAAAAATTCATGTTGCCAAACCATTGCATCCTGTGCTTTTAATACCCAATGATTTTCATCTGGCAGATATAAAAATTCACTTTTAATGCCTTTTAATTGTGCTGCCTGAAATGCCTGTTGTCCTTGTTCAATCGGCACGCGAAAATCTTTTCCTCCTTCAACAATCATAATCGGTGTATTCCATTTATCAACAAAATTGCTTGGACTTTGACTGAATGAACGCTGGGCAACTGCATTATTTTTATCCCAGTAAGGTCCGCCTTTCTCCCAATTCTCAAACCACATTTCATCTGTTGTGCCATACATGCTTCTAAAATCAAACACACCATCATGCGCAATAAAAGTTTTAAAGCGACCATTATGTAATCCTTCTAAAGCAAAAACGCTAAAGCCGCCAAAACTCGCGCCCACACAACCTCTGCGCGATGTATCAATATATTTTTCTTTTGAAACATCATCAATGGCGCTGAGATAATCTTTCAATACTTGTCCTCCCCAGTCTTTACTAACATCTTCATTCCATTTTGTTCCAAAGCCGGGCATGCCTCTGCGGTCTGGCGCAACAACAATATAACCTTGTGATGCAATCAATTGAAAGTTCCATCTGAAAGAATAAAATTGTGTAAGTGCAGCCTGTGGTCCACCCTGGCAATATAAAAGTGTTGGATATTTTTTTGCTGAATCAAAGTTGGGCGGATAGATAACCCACACTACCATTTTTTTATTATCTGTTGTTGTTACGTATTTTTTTTGCCAGCTGCATGCAGCGACGCTTTTATTCATCGCATCATTTACATACGTTAGTTGTTTCATGTTTCCATCATTCACATCAACTGTATAAATTTCAGCTGCATGATTAAAATCTGTTCTTGTTACAAACAGCGTATTATTTTTTTCACCAACAATTCCACTTACATCAAAATCACCATTGGTTATTTGTTTAATAGTAACAGCCATTTTAGTAAAGCCAGGATAATTTACTTCAAACAATTGCAGCGTTCCATCTTTTGGTGCGATGAAAAAAATATTTTTATCATTACTGCTCCATACAAAACTTTCAACATTTATATCATCACGGCTAGCTGTTAAGTTCATCTTTATTTTTCCGTTTGAAACAACGATGTCTTGTTTATCCGCTTCATAACCATCACGCTTTTGGCTAAGCCATGCCAGTTCTCCTTTTTTATTATATGATGGGTTGATATCGTAACCCATCATGCCTTCAGTAAGATTTTTTGTTGCACCGGTTTCAACATCATACTCATATAAATCTGTGTTTGTGCTAATGGCGTAAGCAGTGCCTTGTTTTTTCTTAGTTACATAAACAATATATTTTCCATCGGGATTCCATATGTAATCTTCATCACCACCAAAAGGTTTTTGCGGAGAATCATAAGGTTCATCCGGCATTAAATCTTTTTTTGTTGTATCACCAACTGTATTTAAAAATACATGACTGAATTTTCCATCTTCCCATGTATCCCAATGTCGATATATAAGCGAGCTGTAAATCTGCACATTACTTTTTGTAAGATCAGGATAAAAATCGCTGCCATAAACATTCATAATTTTTACATCACTATCACTTATTCTCCATTTACCATCCGGCGAAATATGATTATTATAAACAAGCGTATCAGCATTATTTATTTCTTCCGCCGCTCCGCCGTCAACAGGTAAGCGATATGTTTTAGTATTGTTTTTATTTTGATCAATATCAGGTGTAGTTACAGAATAAATTATATACTGTTTATCTTTTGATAAGCCCTTAGCATTTACTCTTCCAAGTTTCCAAAGCAATTCAGGCGTCATTAAATTTTGAGAAAACAATAAAGCAGGTAACAATGCAGTTATAAATAACAGAATATTTTTTTTCATATAAAATAGTTATACAATAAGCGAACTTAAGTAAATCTTTTTTGTGATGAATTGTTGTATTAATCAACAGAAATAAATAGAACTTTTATGAGCATTTAAAAATCTTGCATAAAATAACAATGAACTTTTAAATGCGTTAATTTTAAAATTCTTTTAATTACATGCACAACCCTGATACAGATCTAAATCCTAAAGACATTTTTTACTACCAGGCATTACTTTCCGGAATTGATAATGTTATTATTTCTATTGATACAAATTTTATAATTCAAACATGGAACACTGCGGCGGAGAAATTATATAAACTTACTTCGGCACAAGCAATAGGTAAACGCATAACAGATGTGCTGAAGCATGAGTATATAAATACAACCAATGAAGAAGTTATAAAACAACTTGTAAGAGAAAACAAATGGAAAGGGCTGGTTAAAATAGCAAATACAAACGAAACCACATTTTTAGAAACCACATTTACGATTGTAAAAAATAAAGATGGTAAAAAAATTGGCTACATAGGCATTAGCCGGAATGTTACAGAAGAAATAAATGCAAAAGAATCGTTGCAAAATTTTACTTCTGTTTTAAGCCAGCTTGATGAAAGTTTCCTTATTGTAAATAAAGATTATAAAATTACTTTTCTATGCCCTAAAGGAAATGTACAAAGTTTTCTTAATACTGATTTTAAAGCAGGCGATGATGCATTTAAATTCATGCCCGGTATTTATATTGATGAAGTAAGAAAAAGTTATCAGCGTGCTTTTAACGGTGAAACAGTAAATTATATCGCAGAATCAAATAGTGGAGTAAGACAGGTTTTTAATATAACTTATTCTCCGCTAAAAGATGATTTCGGAAATATTATAAGTGTATGTGTAATTATAAAAGATCTTACTGCACAAAAAGAAATGGAACTTTTGCAACAGCGGGAGGAAGCTGCCCAAAAAGGTTTGTACGAAAGCCGGCAATTGTTTGAAGAGTTTATGGAAAATAGCCCTTTATTGGCATGGGTTGTAGACGCACATGGAATTATGCATTATATGAACTCCGGCTATTTAAATTCATTTGAATTTCCAGAAAATGTTATTGGTAAAAATATTTTTGAAATTTATTCTAAGAAACTGGCTGAAGAATACCAGGAAAATAACAAAAAAGTAATTGAAACAAACAGTACTATTGAAACAATAGAATTTGGAAGGCATCCCACAGAAGTTAGAACATATAAGACGATAAAATTTCCTATCTTTTATAAAGAACAGAAAATGATTGCAGGCTGGGCAGTTGATATTTCAGACCAGATAAAAGATCATGAATATTTGTTTCAGTTAAATCAGCAAAAAAATAAACTCGTTTCAATTATTGCACACGATCTGCGCGCCCCATTGGGTATAAATGCTTCTTTTTTAAGATCACTTATAAGAGATTTTGTAACTTATTCAAATGAAGAACTTTTTACATCTATTGAACTTATATCTAAAAGTTCAGATAAATGTTATGAGTTGGTTGATGAATTATTAACCTGGGGAAAAGGTCAGCTGGAAAAAATAAGCTTCAATCCTAAAATGCTGGATATTCAAACAGAAATTTTTAGAATTACAGATAGTTTGTGGGATCAGATACATCAAAAAGGAATTACAGTGGAAACAAACTTTAATTTCAGTGGTGAAATTTTTGCTGATGCTGATATGTTTGCTATTGTGCTAAGGAATTTTATAACAAATGCACTTAAATTTTCTTATGCCAACAACGTAATAAAAATAGAAACAGAATTAATAAAAGATAAAGTAGAAATAACAGTAAAAGATAATGGTACCGGAATGAATGCTGAAATGGTAAAAAAACTTTTAGAAAAATTAAACTACGAATCTGCCTTTGGAACAAAAGGTGAAAAAGGTACCGGACTTGGGTTAATTATTGCAAAAGATTATATAGAAAAAAATGGCGGTAAAATGGGCATCGAAAGTAAAGAAGGTGCAGGCAGTCAATTTTGCTTTACAGTTCCGCTTAATAACCAAAACAATTTATAACTCTGCAATAAGGTTTTTAAAAAGTAAACTCATTTTAGGTTCTGCTTCACTTGCTGCTGCTAACACTTCTTCATGTGTCACTTCATTCTCTTCGTTGCGAATCCCTAAATTCACAATAATACTTATAGCAAATACTTTCATACCTGAATGCACAGCAGCAATAACTTCCTGAATAGTGCTCATACCAACCGCATCTCCGCCAACCGCTTTTATCAATTTATATTCTGCGCGTGTTTCAAACGAAGGTCCTGTAACACCGCAATAAATGCCTTCTTTCACATCATAGCCTAATTTTTTTGCTATGGATTTTGCTTTGGCAATTATTTCTTTGTTATAAGGCTCACTCATATCAGGAAATCTTGTTCCGAGTTCATCTTCATTTTTCCCAAGCAAAGGATTTATAGTGAATAAACTGATATGATCATTTATAATCATTAAATCTCCAACCTTAAGAGAAGTATTTACGCCACCGGCAGCATTTGAAACAAGCAAAGTTTTTACTCCAAGCATTTTAAATAAGCGAATTGGATATACAACCTGTTGTGTTGTATATCCTTCATAATAATGAAACCTGCCGGCCATTACAACAATATTTTTTTCGTGCATTTTGCCAAAAATTAATTTGCCGCTGTGCCCTTTAACTGCACTTACCGGAAAATGCGGAAGGTTGCTGTAATCAATTTCAAATTCAAGTTTCATTTCTTTAGCAAAATTGCCTAACCCGCTGCCTAGTACAACACCAATATCAGGCTGTGCATTAAATCTCGTTTTAATGTATGCTGCTGTTTCTGTTAATTGCGCTTTTAAGTTCTGCATATCTTATAAAATATCAAAGATAAAAGAACAAATTTTTTTGGCTAACCTCACTTTCAATTGCTAAGTCGTGCAGCGCTTCACAGCTAATAAAATTTTATCAAATGCACACATTTCAGGTGTTTGTATGTTAATCAATAACGTATGCTTAATATATGCTCAATTACACTATTTTTGCCGGCCATTAAAAATCACTTTTACACTATGAATGAAACTCTATTTTTACTTGTACCGGTTATGGGTATAATCGGACTACTATATACATTTATAAAATTTAGCTGGGTTAACAAACAGGAAGCCGGCACTGAACACATGCAACTGATCAGCAAATATATTGCTGAAGGTGCAATGGCTTTTTTAAAAGCTGAATGGAAAATACTCGGATATTTTGTTGTGATTGTTGCGCTGTTGTTAGGCGTAATGGCAAACAGTAATCCAAATTCGCATTGGTCAATTTCAATTGCATTTATTATTGGTGCAGTATGTAGTGCTACCGCAGGTTTTATCGGAATGAAAGTAGCTACTAAAGCTAATGTGCGTACTGCTCACGCTGCCAGAACAAGTTTATCAAAAGCACTAAAAGTATCATTCACCGGCGGATCTGTTATGGGATTAGGCGTTGCAGGTTTAGCAGTATTAGGCTTAAGCAGTGTGTTTTTAATATTGAAGCACATTTTCGCACCTGGTGCTGATGCAAACTCAGAAGAAATGGTAAAAACTATTGAAATACTTACTGGTTTTTCTTTAGGTTCAGAATCTATTGCATTGTTTGCACGCGTTGGCGGTGGCATTTATACAAAAGCTGCTGATGTAGGTGCTGATTTAGTAGGCAAAGTAGAAGCCGGTATTCCGGAAGATGATCCAAGAAATCCTGCAACAATAGCAGATAATGTAGGTGATAATGTTGGTGATGTTGCCGGCATGGGTGCTGATCTTTTTGGTTCTTATGTAGCAACCATTTTAGCTACTATGGTGCTTGGGCAGGAAGCTGTTTCGCACGATAATTTTGGTGGGTTTGCACCTATTTTACTACCAATGGTTATTGCAGGTGTTGGTATTTTATTTTCAATTGTAGGAACATTGTTTGTAAAAGTTAGTGATAGTGCAGGTATAAGTACTTCAAGCGTTCAGAAAGCATTGAATATGGGCAACTGGGGCTCCATAATTCTTACTGCTATTGCCAGTGCTTTTTTGGTTTATTATATTTTGCCAGATTCAGCAATTTATCTAAGAAGAGATTTTGTAATGAATAATCCGGCGCAAATTGTTGCGGGTGCTGTTGCTATAACGCGTGCTGGCGTGTTAGGTGCAATACTGGTTGGTTTAGGCGTGGGTACGTTAATGAGTATAATTACAGAATATTATACGGCTATGCATAAAGGTCCGGTTAAATCAATTATTCGTCAATCCGCTACTGGTCATGCAACAAATATTATCGGCGGATTAGCTGTTGGTATGGAATCTACATTGCTTCCTGTTCTTGTTTTAGCAGCAGGCATTTGGGGTTCTTATGCATGTGCAGGTTTATATGGTGTTGCTATTGCAGCAGCCGGAATGATGGCAACAACGGCTATGCAATTAGCTATTGATGCTTTTGGTCCAATTGCTGATAATGCCGGTGGAATTGCAGAAATGAGCGAACTGCCAAAAGATGTTCGTGAAAAAACAGACGTACTTGACGCGGTTGGAAACACTACTGCAGCAACAGGTAAAGGTTTTGCTATTGCATCTGCTGCTTTAACTGCTTTAGCATTATTTGCCGCTTATGTTGGTGTTATAAATCATAACGGATATACAATGGCCGGCATTGATATTTACAAAGCGAAAGTATTAGCTTCATTATTTGTAGGTGCTGTTATTCCGTTTATATTTTCTTCGCTTGCAATACGTGCAGTGGGCGAGGCAGCAATGGCAATGGTTGAAGAAGTGCGCAGGCAATTCAGAACAATACCAGGAATTATGGAAGGAACAGGCAAGCCTGAATACGAAAAATGTGTTGCTATTTCAACAGAAGCATCTATTAAAAAGATGATGCTGCCAGGCGCTATTGCAATAATTTCTCCTTTAATTATTGGTTTCCTCATAGGACCTGAAGCGTTAGGTGGTTTTCTTGCCGGTGCAACAGTAAGCGGCGTGCTTATGGGAATATTTCAAAATAATGCAGGCGGGGCATGGGATAATGCAAAAAAATCTTTTGAAAAAGGCGTTGAAATAAATGGTGAAACTTTTTATAAAAAAAGTGAGCCGCATAAAGCTTCTGTAACAGGAGATACTGTTGGCGATCCTTTTAAAGATACATCAGGACCATCGATGAATATTCTTATTAAATTAATGAGTATTGTGTCGCTGGTAATTGCACCAACTTTGGCGCAATTATATCATAACACCGATACGGGTGCTACAAAACATAAAACGGAAATAAATACAACAACAGCATCCGTTCAAATAAAGAAATAAATCTTTTTATATTCATGAGGTTGCCTGCTAACATAGGCAACCTCTTTTATTTTATGAATTTAATATGAAAAATATTTCTCTTGTTTTATTTGGTTTAATGCTTTTATCCTGTAATACTAAAAGCAATAAAGATTCGGAAAGTGGTTCAGCTTCTGAAAATAGATCAACAATAAACCCTGATCCTGTAAAAACTTATAGTGAATCAGTTAAGAGTTTTGAGACCACTGATGAATTTAAGGTTTCACTGTTTGAAACAAAAGAAACTTTTCAATATCTTATAAAAATACATTACAAAAATCTTGACGAGGAAGACACATTAAACGTTCCCGATTTTGGCGAAGCACCTTCTGTCGAAATTGAAAGAGGAGATAACCGTCCATCCTGCGTTGTAGGATTTTTAGACAATACCAAACAGTTCAGAGAATCTAAACTTATTTATTTTGAAGATACTAAAATTAAAATACACGTTTTGAAACACTATGGTGTATTTGCAAAATAATTTTTATTTTTTGCTGAAACTGCTTATTTCCATTTCGACCAAAAAACCTTTTAATGAACCATTACTTCAGCTCTAAAAGATCTGCATTAAAATATTTGCAATCTTTTTAATCTAATTATGTTTTAACACAAGTATTAGTGCTCAAAAAAAACCCAATGTAATTTTTATTTTAAGTGATGATGTTGGGTATAATCTTTTGCATGTAAATGGAGGCAAATCTTATTCAACTCCAAATATAGATTCAGTGGCTCACAATGGAATAAACTTTACACATTGTGAGGGATCCCCTTTGTTCACCATCCAGATGTATGTTATTAACAGGTAAATATAATTTTTGCAATTATAGCAATTGGGGGTATTTGGGCGACAGTGAAAAAACTTTTGGAAATGTAATGCAGGATGCTGGTTATAAAACGGGATTTTTTGGAAAATTGCAATTACCTTTTTCTTTTTCTAAGATGTCGAATTGGGGATTTGATAAATATGCAATTACTGTAATTACAGAGGATATGTTACCTAAGTTACGCTATAAGAGCCCTGTATTAATTGATAATAATGGCCGTGTTCCGGATAGCGTTACTTTAAACAAATATGGTGATGATATATTTACGGGTCGAATCTTAAACTTTATTGATAGTAATAAAAATAATCCATTTTTTGTTTATTACTCGATGTCACTTGCACATGCACCATTTTCTCCTACACCTAACGATTCGGCTTATGCAAACTGGAACCCTGATAACAGTAAAAGTGATACAAATTTTTTTCATTCCATGATAAGTTATATGGATTTTAAAGTAGGATTAATTTTAGATAAACTAGCCAAAACAGGACTGGATAAAAATACAATTGTAGTATTTTCCGGTGATAATGGAACTCCATTTCAAATATTTTATAATGTAGATACACTTGAAAATGTAGAGGGTAAAAAAAGATCTACGGTAGAAAGAGGAACTCATGTTCCCTTAATTGCTTATTGGCCTTCTCATATTCCGAAAAACCAGATAAATGATGATCTTATTGATTTTACAGATTTTTTGCCAACATTTGCAGAAGCTGCAGGAAATAAAAATTTATCAGGATATGGAACTATTGACGGATTAAGTTTTTATTCGCGATTGTTAGGAAAAGAGAATGCTTTCAAGCCTCAATTATTTATGCATTATTGTGCTCATCCTGGATTTGATTTTTTTAAAAGATGGGTAAGAGATAAAACATATAAATTATATGATAGTTTAAATAGCTCCTCATTTAAATTCTATAATATAGTTAAAGACGAAAAAGAAAAAACCCCTTTAAAAGATAGTCAACTTACTTTAGAAGAAAAGAATATTAAAGCAAGATTTAAAATTATTTTAGATAGTATGCCTACTTGGGGCGATGCTCCTAATTTAAATAATCCTTTTGTAAATAATATTACTTCAAGTTCTGCCACAATCGGCGCAACTATTTTAAATCAAGGTTCATCGCAATTAATTGAAAAAGGTTCAAATATAATTTCTGGTCAGGATCCAATTCTTGGAGAAGACAGGATGCATGAAAATGCAGTTAAATTAGGTGTTTTTTCAGAAGCAAGAACTAAGCTCAATAGTCAAACTTTATACAAATATTCAGTTTATGCGATAAATGCAAATGCAAGCCATAATACTGGTTATGCAATCGATAGCTTTTATACACTTTCAGCACCACCTGTTTCTCAACCTTCATATTTTAAAGCATGCGTTGATAGTTCTGCAATTTTACTTAATTGGGATAAAGCAACATTTCCTTCTAATGATGCAACTTTACGTGGTTATGCAATATTTTATTCTACCGATAGTATTATGTCATCTCAGAATCCTAATGGGCAAAGTCTTTCAAATGTTACAACAAATGCAAGATTATTATATTTTGATACAAATAGAGTATCAAATAACCTGAAGACTTCCATACATATTTCATCACTAGATAATAATATTACTTATCATTTCTTATTAATTCCTTATACTTATAATGCTACAACAGATTCTACCTGTAATTATCTTACTGCGGGTGCATTATCTGCAACGCTTAATTATACAATGCCATTAACTTTAAATTCTACAAACGAAAACCCTACTTGCTTTAATGGCAAAGATGGAAATATTACAATTTCCGCTTTTAATGGAACTGCTCCTTATAACTACAGTATAGGTAATAATAATTACACACAAAATTCTCTTTTTAATAATTTGTCTGCAGGCGGTTATTTATTAATGGTTAAAGACGCTAATGGTTGTTTGGATTCAGAATCAATAGTTTTAAAATCGCCTGATAAAATACAACTAACTCTTGCTGTGAACAATTCAGATTGCACATCTGATGGAAGGATTATTGCTAGCGCAAAAGAGGGAATTCCGCCTTACATGTTTAGCTTTAACAATGGTAAGTTTGATACAACCTCTCATTTTACAGATCTTTCGAATGGAGATTACATGATTGAAGTTGAAGACAATAATAAATGCATTACATCAACCGATGCAATAGTGAAAGCAACAACGCAGAATTGTACTTCCGGCATCAATATTTTTCCTAATCCAAGTAATTCGGTTTTTAAAATTGAAATTGGTAATGATCAAATTGCTAACAGTATAATTATAAAAGTATATGATCAATTGGGAAAGCTTGTTTATAAAGAAAAAAGTTCTCAGAATGCTTCGTATACTTTTGGAAAATCATTAAATAAGGGAACGTATTTTGTAAAAATTCAATCTGGTGATAAAGCTTACAAATTTAAAGTTTTGAAAAATTAATATTTGTAATGAAGATTAATAAACTACTTGAAAATTCATTGCAGTTCATTACCTTTGCCGTCCCAAAAAATTGATTTTATGGCAAGAGTTTGTGAAGTAACCGGAAAAAAACCAATGGGCGGACATTATGTTTCCCATTCAAATATTAAAACAAAACGGAGATTTTTACCCAATCTTCAAACCAAGCGATATTATTTTGCTGAAGAAGATAAATGGGTTACTTTAAAAGTTTCTACAGAAGCTATTCGCACCATTAATAAAAGAGGATTAGCTGCTGTTATAAAAGATTTAAGAGCAAATGGTTCTCATATTTAATTTAATAAGTTATTAAAATGGCAAAGAAAGGTAGCAGGGTTCAGGTAATTTTAGAATGTACAGAACATAAGACCAGCGGCATGCCGGGAATGAGCCGCTATATCTCTAATAAAAATAAAAAGAATACGCCTGAGCGTTTAGAATTAAAAAAATATAACCCGGTACTTAAAAAAGTAACTATTCATAAAGAAATTAAATAGTTAGTTAACAAGCTAATTTGTAGTAAGTTTTCAAATTAGATAATTTTAAATTTTCAAATTGCAACAATGGCAAAGGCAGCAAAAACGGCTATTAAAACAAAAGATCAAAAAACAGCTTCAGAAGCAAAAAACTGGAGCAAAGTAATACGTTCCGTGCGAAGTCCTAAAACCGGTGCATATACTTTTAAAGAAGCAATTGTGCATAAGGATAAAGTAAAAGAATTTCTTGCGCAAAAATAAAATTTCAAACTTTTTTAAAAGCTGTTCAAATTTTTGAACAGCTTTTTTATTTAAGTAAGATGCTTATTCTACAAGTACTTTAACAACTATATAAATAATTACATAATTAATAATTTTATATTACAAACTGTTTCCCTAAGCAAGCGTAAATTTTTTCTTTAAAGCAACCATATTGAACTGAAAGAAGTTTTATTTAAATTAAGAGGAGAAAAATCTTGCAGGATGTTTTAAATATTTTACAGGGTTGTATTAATGCTGACCCGCGCAGCCAAAAGCAATTTTATGATCGCTATCTGCACTACGCGCTTAAAATATCTTTTAGGTATGTGCATTGTTTTGAAAACGCTGCGCATGCCGCAAACGATGCGTTTGTAAAAATCTTCAGAAATATTGCACACTTCGAAATACGAGATCCTGCCAATCCTGAAATAATGCTTATGGGATGGATAAAAAGAATAGTTATAAACGCTTCTATAGATTATATGAGTAAGGAAAGTTTAGTGCCACAGAATACTGAACTGCCGGAAGCTGTTTGGAAAAAAGCGTCAAATGCAGAAAGCGGAGAAGATAAAATTTTATATAAAGAATTAATTACACTGATTAGAAAATTAAGCCCTGCATACAGGGTTGTTTTTAACTTATATGTAATTGATGGGTATTCGCATCCTGAAATAGCAAAAACACTTAATATTTCAGTCGGTACATCAAAATCAAATCTTGCAAAAGCAAGAGCATTTTTACAAAAGCATTTTATAAAAGATAACAATGGCAACGCACTATGTTTTACATAAAAAATGATGATATGGAGGATATGTTCAAAAAAGCAGCGGATGAATATGAGCTGAATGAGGACATGGCTGCTGACTGGAACAGTGTGCATGCTGCGTTGCAGGATGATGTAAAACCTGCAGGAACTGTAAAAACAGAAAAGAAACGCAGAAAATTTTATCTAATATGGTGGTTATTTGCTATAGGTTTAATATCTGTTACTACATACAAAGCAGGAGTTTATTTTTCAAATAAAAAACAAAATACTAAGGCAATAATTATTAAAAAATCAAATACTGATATCCAAAATAACCTGGCAAAAGAAAAAAATAATATTAATGGAAATAATGTACTTAAATCTTTAATAAATACAACTATCAAGAAAGACACAGCAATAAATAGTAATAAAAAAATAGTGAGTAGCAATCCAGCTTTTTATGCAGATAAAAAATCGCATTCATCAACAAATAATAAAAATGCTGACGTTAAAATTTTAAACTCCTTTGTTGATGATGCAACCAAAGCATCCTTAAATAATAAGAACTTTTCACAACCGTTGGTAACTAACAAAAACAATTATATTCCGGCGATAATAAATGATAGTGTAATTAAAAAAATCGCAAACACAAATCAGCTTGAAAATAAAAACAATGGTACTTTAAATAATAAAAATGCTATTGCAGAAACCAATACTTCAAAACAAAAAAAGAAAAGCAATAACTATACAAGACAAGCATTTGCATACGCCGGTTTTATTGCTAATGCTGATCTTAGTTTTATAAAATTTCAACAAACATCTTCGCCGGGTTATGGTTTAGGAATTATTGGCGGTTATCATTTTAAAAATGGTATTAGTTTAGAAACGGGCATATTGTACGACAAAAAAAATTACTACACTAAAGGGGAATATTTTGATAAGAGCAAACTCCTTTATTTGCAAAATGTATATCTTCTTTCAGCAGATGGCAATTGTAATATGTGGGAAATTCCCGTAAATTTTAAATACGATTTCAATACACAAAAAAAATATAACTGGTTTGTTGCGGCTGGTGTTTCATCTTATATTATGCACAAAGAGTTTTATAATTTTAAGTACAAAGCAAATGGAGTTATTGGTGAAAGAGGTTATGATTATTATCATTCATCGCAAAATTTCTTTTCTGTTTTAAATGTTAGCGGCGGCATTAATATTAAAACCGGTAATAAATATTTTTTACAAGTTCAGCCTTATTATAAAATTCCTTTAAGTGGTATTGGTAAAGGAAATCTGTCTTTAAGCAGCGCAGGTATTAATGTATCCATCACGAGGCGATTACGTTAGTTCAAAAACTTATCAATTTTATATTTACTAATTTCTTTCAATAGTTACTTATCTAAATTTTATTGCGGTTTTATTTTTAAAATGTATTGTATATTTCAGCTATAATTTTATACAATCATTTTAAATTCAACTGATGAAAAAGAGATTTATATATTGCTTTTTTATCTTAAGCTGTACTTTAAATTTACATGCGCAGCAAAATACCAACGACTCACTGAGAGCGAAAATTGATACGCTTGAAAAAAAGCTTGAAAATGATAATTATACCAGAATTCCTAATAAAGATTTCGACAATATTCTTGCTATAAAAGTAAACGAGCGTGTGTCTGATGAAATACAAAGCATAATTAAATGGATAACACTTATTGAAGGTCTTATCATTGTGATTTTAGGTTTTCTTGCCAAATATTATTTTAATGATATCATAAGAAAAGAGTTAGCAAATGCTTCTGAAAAACTGCAAAGCGAGCTTGCAAATGCTTCTTTAAAATTAGAAGAAAATACTAAAACTGCTATAGATAAAAAACTGACCGATACAGTAGGTGTGATATGGGAAGATGGTGCTTCTAACCTAATAAGAAAAGCCAAGGATGCAGGATATAAAGATGAAGCGATAATCAATAACCTTAGCCATTATCTTGAAACAGAAAATCTTAAATTAAACGATGAAGTAAAATTAGATTTGATAGCAGCGCTTGTAAAATGTTATTTCTTTTCCAAGAAAAAAGATAAGCTTGAACGACTGATTCAAATTATAAATAAATATGAAAACGAAAAACTGAAGCTGCGCCCTGAAACATACGCCGATGCAGCAATAGTTTTTTGTGATAATTATGAATATTACGGCACAGTAAATTATTTAAATGCAACTGTTGATTATTGTGATAAGTCTATTAACGTTCTTGTTGATTATGGTACGCCTTACGCCGTAAAGTTTGAAGCATTTATGATCAATAATAAAAAAGCGTATGATCAGCCAGAAGGCGCAAATGCATTGGAAAATATAAGCAGATTGTTTAAAGCAATTTCTAATAACAAATCAGATATACTTTGCGTGGAAACACTTGCCAGGTTTGTAGTAGATAAAAAATCTTATATGAAAGATTATATTGAAGAACTGGAAACTCAATTTGCGCTGCCATTAAAAGAAATGAAACAAAGAGCTTTTAATGATCTTTCTAAAAATGCACCTGATCCCAATGATACAAATACAGTTGAATTATTTGATAAGTTAAAAGCTGAAGGATTTGTTGCTGCGTAATTAAATATTTAGCGCCTTTAAGAATTTTTAATTGAATTCTCAAAAAAATCTGTTTCTAAAATTGCGTAAAAAAAATTATCTGTCCAATTGCCTTTTATTGGTAAGATTTTTCTTTTACAACCTTCTTGTATCATACCAACTTTTTCAAGAACTTTTATAGATGCTATGTTTTCAATAGCACAACCTGCTTCAATTCTATGAAGTTTTAAATCTGTAAAACCAAACTTTAAGAGTTTCATTAAAGCTTCAGTTGTAAAACCTTGAAGCCAATAATCAGGAAATATTTTGTACCAGACTTCAGCGATTTTAAAATTTATTTTTCCTAAAGTCAGAGCGATTAACCCAATAAATTTATTTGTGTTGGAAAGTTTAATGCAAAAAATATAAGATTTTCGTGGAATTGCATTTTGTTGATCAAGCCATTCAGTTAATAAATTTTCTGTTGTCTGAAGTGTGTCAGGAATACCCAACGTATTATATTTATCTGTTTCTGCTAATGAATGTAATTGGTGAATATTTTCCAAGTCTGCAAAGGTTAGTTCTACAAGTTTTAATCTTTCCGTTTGAAGTTCCATTGTAATTTTTAGTATCACTTTAAGTCAACATATACAATCAACGTTGTTGGACTAATGCTACTTTAAATCAGGAAAAAAATATTGATTGTTACAATAAGACGAGTAGAAAATCACAAATCTTCAAATTAAACAATCAGAAAATTATTTCATTACTTCTGCCATTTTTTTACCAATGTCTGCAGGGCTTTTGACAACATGCACTTTGCAGGCTTCAAGAATTTTCATTTTAGCTTCGGCAGTATCATCAGCGCCGCCAATTATTGCTCCGGCGTGTCCCATACGTCTTCCCGGAGGTGCAGTTTGTCCCGCAATAAAACCAACAACAGGTTTGTGGTTATTATCTTTTATCCATCGCGCGGCTTCAGCTTCCATGCCGCCACCAATTTCGCCTATCATAACAATACCATCAGTTTCATCATCATTCATAAATAATTCAACAGCTTCTTTAGTAGTTGTACCGATGATCGGATCACCACCAATGCCAATTGCTGTGCTTATACCAAGACCTGCTTTTACAACCTGGTCTGCCGCTTCGTAAGTAAGCGTTCCCGATTTTGAAACAATACCAATTCTGCCTTTCTTAAAAATAAAGCCCGGCATAATACCCACCTTTGCTTCGCCTGCAGTAATAACGCCAGGGCAATTTGGCCCGATTAACCTTGAAGATTTTCCCTGCAGATAATTTTTTACTTTAACCATATCCTGCACAGGAATGCCTTCAGTTATACAAACGATCAATGCAATGTTTGCATCTGCACTTTCCATAATTGCATCTGCTGCAAAAGCGGGCGGCACAAATATGATGCTTACGTTTGCGCCTGTTTTTTTTACAGCATCTGAAACAGTATTAAAAACAGGCTTATCAAGATGCGTGCTTCCACCTTTGCCTGGTGTAACACCACCCACTAAATTTGTTCCGTATTCAATCATCTGCGCTGCATGAAAGCTGCCTTCGGTACCGGTAAAACCCTGTACGATTACTTTAGAATTTTTATCCAGCAAAACGCTCATTGTAATATAATTATGAGTTATGAATTATGGGTGCACAAGATACAATTATCATTTATAACTTATCATTCATCCAACTTATCCATTTCAGATCTGCCTCTGAATATTGATTCCATTTCTTTAGCATGATAAATATTACTGTTTTGTTTATTGCCCAAAACAATAATAGTTGCGGTGTCTTTTACCAAACGAATAAAAGAAGTGTTTGTACCATGCCATTTGCCATTATGATAAACAACCGTGTCGCCATTATTTATAAACAAGCGCCATGCTAAACCATAATTATGCATTGAACGATGTTCATTGCTCGTTGGTTGAAAAGCCATATCCAAAGTTGATTTTTTTAAGAATGTATGTTGATATAAAGCTTTATCCCAGCTAAACAAATCACGTGCGGTGCAGTAAACATTTTTATCGCCGAAGGTACAATCATAAGAATCCATTGGAAAAGGTCTTGATACAGAATATGTGGGAATATAATTTGCCGTGTCTCTTATAGAAAAAATATACGTGTCATTCATACCAAGCGGCTGAAATAAAGTTCGCTTCATATAATCAGGAAAATATTCGCCGGTGATTTTTTCAACAATCAGCGCAAGCAACATAAAATTGGTATTGCAATATTCAAAGCGCGTATCTGGCTTACTATGTATTGCAGGATGATGTACAATCATTGCATTCAAAACATCTTCATTCGTCATTTCTTTATGCTTATCCCAAAGACTATCCATAAAATATAAATAGTTGGGCAAACCGCTGCGATGGCTTAACAACATATGTATAGTAACACCGCGATAAGGCAATTGCGGAAAGTATTTTTGCAATGTATCATTCAAAGAAAGCTTTCCATCTTCCCACAACTTTAGCACCGCCATACCGGTGAATGTTTTTGAAATTGAAGCAAGATGAAAAGGTGTATGCTCATTTATTTCATCTTTTGTAACAAAATTGCTGTAGCCTTTGTAACGCTCAAAAAGCACTTGCCCGTTTTTGGCAACGAGTATCGCGCCATTAAAACCTTTTTCAAGATGCTGATCATAAAATTCTTCTATTGCAGTTTTGTAAGCAGTGGCAACTTCAGGCGTTAACGAATCAAACTTAACATCCGAAGCATGTATATCTACAATTGCTTGCTTAGAAGTTTTTTCAGGATTTTTTGAAGAACAATTTGCGAGCAGAAGAATAAAAAAAATAAAAAGAAAATTTAAAAATCTTTTTTGTTGCATGAAAGGCTGCTTTATTGCTGTAAAGCGGTAAATGTAATAGAAAACATAACATAATATTTCTCATTCTATTCACATTCAACAATACTTTTACAAATCATGAATATTATTTTATTTGATAATAAGGCAAGAGAAGATTTATATCCTTTTACACAAACAAAAGCAGTGGCAGATCTGTACTACGGAATTTTTACTTCAAAAGAAAGATGGGAATTGATTAGTGGCTTGCCAGTATATATTAATACAATTAATTATCTGGCTGATTTATATGATCAGCCGGTGAATGATGTAATTATAGAAAATGATTTTTTGCTGATTGATGCATCGCTGAAAGATGAAGATAGTTTGCGCACACAAATTCTTTCTCTGCAAACAGGCGAAGCTTTATATGATGAACTTGGTTTGATTGCAGGAAGATCAGCAGCGGAATTAAATAAGTTTAATATTAATGATACTGAATCTTTTTTTCAATCAGTAATTATTACAGATGAAGTAGTAAGACTGCAATATGCGTGGCAACTTTTTCAATGGAATGATGAGCAGTTGCGCAGAGATTTTTTATTATTGTTTTCAAGAATTCAAACGCAACCAATTTCAGAAACTAATAAAATAATTCAGCCTGAAAATATAATTATAGAAGAAGGCGCTGTGGTTGAACATTGCATTATCAATGCATTAACCGGTCCTGTTTATATTGGTAAAAATGCAATTGTAATGGAAGGAAGCATGTTGCGCGGACCTGTTGCAATTTGCGAAGGTGCAGCTGTAAAAATGGGAACAAAAATTTACGGCGCTACAACTGTTGGCGCTTATTGTACTGTTGGTGGTGAAATAAAAAACAGCGTGCTGCAGCCATTCAGTAACAAAGCGCATGATGGATATTTAGGTGATGCAGTAATTGGTTCATGGTGTAATTTAGGCGCCGGCACAAGCAACAGCAATATAAAAAATTCAGCCGCTGATATTTCTATTTTTAACGAGTTAACCAGCATCAATATTAATGTTGGAAAAAAATGCGGCGTAATAATGGGCGATTATACGCGCACTGCAATTAATACATCAATAAATACAGGCAGCGTTTTTGGTATATGCTGTAGTATTTTTGGTGAAGGTTTAACGCCGAATATGATCGGTAATTTTAGTTGGGGAATAAAGAGTACATCAGTATATGATATTCATAAAGCAATTGAACACATAAATAACTGGAAGAGATTAAAAGGGCAGGAATTATCTGCTGCAGAAATTTCTGTATTAAAATATATTTTTGATAAGAACGTAGAACATAAAACTAAAAACGTATAACTTTTATGAGAAAGCAAATTGCAGCAGCTAACTGGAAAATGAATTTAACTGTTGATAAAGCGCAAACTTTATTAGATGAAATTATAAGCGCAAATATTAAATTGAAAGAAGATCAGCTTGCTGTGTTTGCAGTTCCTTTTCCTTATTTGCAAATGGCTCAGCAAAAATTGAATGATGTTAAAAATTTTTATGCGGCTGCGCAAAATTGTTATGGCAAAAAATCTGGTGCTTTTACAGGAGAAACTTCTGTTGAAATATTGCAGTCGCTCAATATAAAATATGTAGTTATTGGTCATTCTGAACGCAGGGAATATTTCCAGGAAAGCAACCAGTTTCTTGCAGAAAAATTAAACATCGCGCTTGAATATAATATTACACCTATCTTTTGTTGCGGCGAACCTTTAAGCATTCGCGAAGCACAAACTCAAAATGAATTTGTGGCAAAACAATTAGAAGAATCTTTGTTTAATTTTTCTGAAGAAGATGTTCAAAGGATTGTAATTGCATACGAACCAATATGGGCAATTGGTACAGGCAGAACTGCAACAAGCGAACAGGCGCAGGAAATGCATGCATACTTACGAAAAGTTTTGGCTGATAAATACAGGAAAAGCATCGCGGATAACATCAGCATTTTGTATGGTGGTAGTGTAAAAACTGCTAACGCAAAAGAGATTTTTTCGCAGCCTGATGTTGATGGCGGTTTGGTTGGTGGTGCTTCTTTGATTGCTGCAGAATTTATTAACATTATAAATAGTTTGAAATAATTTTTATATGAACCGATGGGTTTAAAAAAACTTTTTGCCCAAAGCATTATCTGGCGCGGATTTTATTTTTTTTCTCTTTTGCTGGTGAATGTTTTTTTATCGCGTTACCTGCGTGCCGCTAATACAGGAAATCTTTATCTTATTACGGTTATATTTTCCTTTATGCAGGTGCTGCTTAGTTTAAGCGCTGATTCCGGTATTGTTTACTTTGCATCAGGAAATATTATTGAGCGTAATAAACTCATTAGCTTAATGGGTTTGTGGAGCGTAACAGCAGGCATAGTAATGATTGGCTTTGTGTATACTTTTTTTTTAATTGATCCATCGCTTGATAAAAATTTGTTGCTTCCTTATTGTGTGTACGCTTTTTTTTATGTGTGCGGACAATCATTCACCAGTTATTCAATCTCTATTTATTATACTAAAGAAGATTACTTTGTTCCCAATTTTTTATTGGGTTTAGTAAACCTTGTTTTTGTTATTATCATTCCCGGAAAAAATAGTTTGATCAGTGCGCAGCCTGTTCAATCAATAATGTATTTGTTCTTTTCCACTTATTTTGTTGGTGGTTTGTTAGTTTACATTTCTTATATTATTCGCAATAGGCAAGAAGGTGCATTTAATTTTCCTGACAAAGAAAACTTTAAACTGTTTTTAAAATTTTCAATTACTGCACTTGCTGCCAACCTTGTTTTTTTTCTTGTTTATAAAGTTGATTATCTTTTTGTGCATTACAGTCCGGTTTGCACAGCAGCAGATTTAGGCAATTATATACAGGTTTCAAAACTCGGACAAATGATGCTGATTATTCCGCAAATAATTGCCAGCGTTGTGTTTCCGCGTACTGCAAGCGGCATTGACAGGATGAAAATCAACAGCGCAATTATGATGATTGCGCGACTATTTTCTCAATTATTTTTGCTTGCATTTATTATAACAGCATTGTTTGGCAAATGGCTTTTTATATTGTTGTTTGGAGAAACATTTAATGAAATGCAAATGCCAATGCTCATTGTTATTCCCGGCATTCTTGCATTAAGTATGCTTGTTTTATTATCTGCATATTTTTCAGGAAAAGGAAAAATAAAAATTAATCTGCATGGCGCAATAATAGGTTTATCTGTAATGATTATTGGTGATTTTATTTTCGTACCGCGCTACGGAATTATTGCTGCAGCTATAATAAGCACATTAAGTTATGTGTCAAATCTTGCCTATTCTTTATGGCATTTTTATCGTGATTATTCAATAAGCTGGACTGAATTTGTGCGATGGAGAAAAGATGATTACAACTGGCTGATTAAACTTGTAAAAAAGAATGCTGACTGATATGAAGGTTTTATGGATTACAAGCTGGTATCCGAACAAAGTAAATAAAACGAATGGTGATTTTGTTCAGCGCCATGCGCAGGCTGCATCTTTATATTGCAAGGTTGATGTTATTCATGTAGAGAAAGACACAAAGGATATTTTGCGTAATCCTGTTGAAATAAAAAAAAATATCCAGGGAAATCTTACTGAAACAATTGTTTTATTTAAGGCAAATAATTTGCCTTTTGTTGGAAAGATGTTGACTTTCTTAAAATATAAAAAGCTTTATAAACAACAATTAAAAGAGAATTTTAAAAAAAATGGTTTGCCTGATATTGTGCATGTTCAAATAGCAATGAAAGCTGGCTTAATTGCTTTGATGTTGAAAAGGAAATATAACATTTCTTATGTTATTACCGAGCAATGGACAATGTATAACAGTGATGCAAATGATGCTTATGAAAAACGCAGCATTATCTTTAAAAATTTTACAAAAAAGATTTTTGCCAATGCTGCTCTTTTTTTAACGGTTAGTAAAAATCTCGCAGAAGTAATTGAAAAGAAAATTATAAAAGTTCCTTATAAAATTATTTACAACGTAGTTAATACAAAACATTTTTTTTATCAGGAAAAAAATAAAGATCAACCATTTGCTTTTGTGCATGCATCAACTATGGCAAAACAAAAAAATCCTAAAACAATTATTGATGCATTTATTTCTTTTCATGAACAATATCCTGATTCAAAATTAATAATGATAGGAGAGGTGCCGCAAATAATCAATACCTATTATCTCGAAAAAAAATTACCTGAAAATATTATAGAGTTTACCGGTTTTATTCCTAACGAAAAACTCGGCAAAATCGTACAGCAATGCAATGCATTTATACTTTTTTCAACGCGTGAAAATATGCCTTGTGTTGTGTTGGAAGCTTTATGTTGCGGGCTTCCGGTAATTACATCGAATGCCGGCGGCACAGCAGAAGTTATTGATGAAAGTAACGGCATTGTTGTATATGATTATAATAAAGAAGCATTAATGAACGCAATGATCAGCCTTTATAATTCTTATAATATTTATAATTGTAAAGAAATATCAGCCAAAGCTTCAGCAAAATTTTCTTATGAAACAATTGGTAAAGAAATCGCAGATGCTTATCAATTTGTATTAAACAAAAACAAACATTCTTTTACTGCTGAATAACCGATGCTGTGGAAGATTATCTTTGCCGCTTATGAAGGAGATCAGGAATTTCTGCATTATTGCGCATATTGATCATGGAAAAAGTACGTTAGCAGATCGTTTGCTTGAATATACCAAAACTATCAGCGAAAGAGATATGATGAGCCAGGTTTTGGATGACATGGATCTGGAACGTGAAAAAGGAATCACGATTAAAAGCCACGCCATTCAAATGAATTATAACCTTAATGGCGAACAATATATTTTCAATTTAATTGATACACCTGGTCATGTTGATTTTAGTTATGAAGTAAGCCGCGCATTGGCTGCATGCGAAGGAGCGCTGCTTTTAGTTGATGCAACACAAGGCATTCAGGCGCAAACTATCAGTAATTTGTATTTGGCAATTGATAATGATTTGGAAATAATTCCTGTCATTAATAAGATTGATATGGATGGGGCCATGATTGCTGAAGTGAAAGACCAGGTAACGGAATTAATTGGTTGTAAAGAAGAAGAAATTCTTTTAGCAAGTGCAAGGAACGGAATTGGTGTTGAAGAAATATTAAGTGCAATTGTTGAGCGTATTCCTGCGCCAAAAGGTAAGCCGGATGCGCCTTTGCAGGCTTTGATATTCGACAGTGTGTTTAATAGTTTTCGCGGCATTATTGCTTACTTCCGCGTATTTAATGGGTTTATTAAAAAAGATGAAGTAATAAAAATAATTTCAACCGGCGAAGAATACCAGGCTGCTGAAGTAGGAACTTTAAAGTTAGGATTGGTACCAAAGAATGTAGTAAATACCGGCGATGTTGGTTATATTATTACAGGCATAAAAAATGCGAAAGAACTGAAGGTTGGTGATACGATAACAGTTGCATCTAATCCTGGTGAAGCCATAAAAGGTTTTGAAGATGTAAAGCCAATGGTGTTTGCGGGAATTTATCCTGTATCAACAGATGATTTTGCAGAGCTGCGTGAATGCATGGATAAATTGCAATTAAATGATGCGTCGCTTACTTATGAACTTGAAACATCGCAAGCGCTGGGTTTTGGTTTTCGTTGCGGCTTTCTTGGCTTGCTGCACATGGAAATTATACAGGAACGTTTGGAACGCGAGTTTAATCAAACTGTAATAACAACTGTTCCAAACGTAAGCTTCCATTCGTTTACAACGCGCAGTGAGAAGATCGTTGTAAATAATCCTTCGGAAATGCCCGATGCTACAAAGATTGATCATATAGATGAACCTTTTATTCGCGCCCAGGTTATTTCATTGCCTGAATATATCGGCAATATTATGACGTTGTGTTTAGGCAAGCGTGGCATTCTTATCAATCAATCTTATTTAACTACAACACGTGTTGAGCTGGTTTTTGAAATGCCTTTAACTGAAATCGTGTTTGATTTTTATGATAAACTTAAAAGCTCAACACGTGGTTATGCTTCGTTTGATTACTCGCCGATTGGTTATCGTGAAGCTGATATTGTAAAGATGGATATTTTGTTGAATGGTGATAAAGTTGATGCATTGAGCGCATTGATTCATCGTGGCCGCGCACAGGATTTCGGCAGAAAACTTTGTGAAAAATTAAAAGAACTTGTACCACGCCAACAGTTTCAGATAGCAATACAGGCAGCAGTTGGTGCAAAAATTATTGCACGCGAAACCATTAGTGCATTTAGAAAAGATGTTACTGCAAAATGTTATGGCGGTGATATTAGTCGTAAACGTAAACTTTTAGAAAAACAAAAAGAAGGTAAGAAACGTATGCGTCAAATTGGAAACGTAGAAGTTCCGCAGGAAGCTTTTTTGGCTGTGTTGAAGCTGGATTAGATAATTATAAATTCTAATCATTTATTAGCAAAGTTTAATCAATCATCACAAAAGCCTAAAATTTACAACCAATCTTATTTTCAAAATTATTATCGGCTACTTTCACTCAAATTATTTAAATGAAAAATATTTTTTTACTATTAATATTTTGTTTGGTTACTATCATTTCGTTTTCTCAAATGACAGTTTACCCTGAAGGATTAAAAATTGGGGACAACGCTCCGGAATTTACAGCAAATGATAACCTTGGAAATTCTTTTAACTTAAAAAATCAATTAGAGAAAGGTGAAGTTGTATTGATATTTTATCGCGGCCAATGGTGCCCGTATTGCAATAAAGAATTAAGCCAGCTGAATGATTCGCTTTCGTTGATAATAGCAAAAGGTGCATTAGTAATTGCCGTAACACCTGAAACAATGGATAATGTTTCTAAAACCGTTGGCAAAACCAAAGCATCATTTCCAATTATAAGTGATTCTGCTTTGCGTATAATGAAAATGTATAAAGTAAATTTTGCTGTAGATGATACTACGCAAGTAAAATACAAATCGTATGGAATAGATTTTATGCTGGCAAATGGAAGTAATGGCGCTAATCTTCCTGTACCTGCAACTTATATTATTGGTAAAGATGGCAACATAAAATATGCTTTTTTTAATCCTGATTTCAGGTATCGCAGTTCTGTAAAAAGTATTTTGGATAATTTATAATTGTAGTAGAATATTTAAGTCATAAAATAAAATTCCCGCTTAATTAAGCGGGAATTTTATTTAAAAAACAAAAAACAACCAACACTAAAAAATTAAGTTAATACTATTGCTCTGCTTCTTTATCGCTTAATAAAGTTTTATCAAAACCCGTAAGTCCTAAAAATGATTGTTCGTCACTTGTTTTATTTGCAGATGAAGGTATATGATAAGGTGATCCGGATTGTTCAGACAATGAACCATTGCCATTCATTTTAAATATACTGATTGCATGACTTTGAAATGCACCCGATACATATAAATAACCGCCACTGCCTTCATAAATATCTTTTGTATCCGGTGAAGGAACATTGCTTCTCTTGATGAAGTTTGGATTTAAAGAAACGGATAATTTATCGTCTGCGCCTATACTAAATGTGCTTACATTATTTCCGGTAAAACTTGCAACGTATAGATTTCTGTTATCTGAAGACACATGTGTCCAGCAAGCTTCATCATCATGCGTATTGCCCGTAGGGAAGTTTTGTACTTTTGCTGCAGTATTTGCGTCATGCACAGTAACGCTGTTATTTAATTCTGCGGAATGCAAATTAAAATTCGCCATATAAATATATTTTTCAGAAGGACTCCATGATAATCCAATATTTCCGGAAATACCGGTTTGTTCAAACATACCTTTTTGTGTTAAATCGCCATTCGCAAAATCGTACATGTACAGGCGACCTGGTTTTTGCAAAGAAAGATCAGGATCTTTTGTAAGAAAATGCGCAACACCCCATGTTGATACAGCTAATTTTGTTCCTGAAGAATTGAATACTGCTGTTGTTGGTCCGCCGTGAGAACCATCGTTGAAAGTAACACCAATCTTTTTAAATTCTAAAACACCGGTTGATTCATTAAAAGTAAAAACAGCAAGGTTGCGTAAATCAGAATTCATAACTGAACCAAATGCAACAGCGGGATCGCCCTGATAATTTGGATTTGCAAATTGATTGCCAACAACAATCCATTTTTGGTTTGATGAACCGCTTACAGCAATTGTGGTGGGTCTTACACCATGTGAATCCATATTATCTATTGCTGGTGTTGATGGATTTTGATCAACCTGTGTAAGCTCGCCGTTACTTCTGTTTATTTTATAAACAGAAAGTGTTCCGTTTACAGGATTATTGCCGGCATTTACTGCAATTAAATAATTGCCTACAATTCTTAAAGCCCATTCTGTATCAAAATCACCTTCGGCAGCGTCTCCTAAAGATCCTGTAGCATACGGAGAATTTTTTATTTCTTTTAAAGACCCATCAATTCTTCTTTCTAAAGCAACAATTGAATTTCCTGATGAAGAATTTGTACTTGTGTACATGTAGCCAAGGGAAACCCTGTTATACACAGGTCCTTTTTTACATGCGAAGAAGCAAGAAGAAAATAATAATGCGCAGAGTACTTTTTTCATGATTAAAATTTTTGGTTAATTAATTTGATAATTATTCCGACAATTTATAATCCATCGTGCTAAAAAATAATCACACATCTCTCACGTGTTTATGGTAAATTAAAATTTACATATATTATATAATATCTATTAAAGAATATTAATAAGATTTTATTCTTTTCGAGTAATCCCTGCTTGATATTATAAATAATTAATGAGTTAAGTTGATTTTAGTGTGTAAAATTACTTTTTCCATTAATTTTTTAAAATGTAATAAGTATTTTAGTTTATCAATTGTTGCTTTTTAAAGTATTTAAAAAAAATCCTGCTTCTCAAGCAGGATTTTTTGTTTATAAACAAAGCAAAATTTTTAAAAGCCCCAACTCTTCATCACATCAAAATCTTCTTTCGCGCATTCAACAGGTGTTTTATCCTGGTAAGATTCCTGCTCAATTATAAATTGTGTTGTGCCGCCATTCTTTCTTGCATAATCAACAATATCTTTTGTACCAATTATTCCTTTACCTAAAACAGTGCTTATGTATGGTTCGGCCATTTCACCCTTGTCTGATTTTATTTCGTCTTTCACATGCATCATCTCAAATCTTCCGGGATATTTTTTTATGATGTCAATTGCTCTGCCGCCGGCGCCATACATATTACCAACATCCATTTGCTGCACTACTAATTTTGGATCAGTATTCTTTAAAATAAAATCATATAGATTTTCATCACCAACCTTTGTTGTAAATTCAAAATTGTGATTATGATAGCCAAACTTTAAACCATTCGCTTTGCATAACTCACCACTTTTGTTAAACATCATCATAGATTTTTTCAACTTATCCATGTCCGTTCTTACTGCTTCATCAAGCCAGGGACTGATAACATATTTCTGACCAACTGTTGCTGCATCTTCAACAGTATGTTTCCATACATCCGTAAAATCATTTGCAGCATCATCCCAATGCGCAGCCGTCATAACACAATGCCCGCTCGGCATATCTATATTCAGATCACTTAATAACTTTTTAAATTCAACAGGTGTATAGCCATAAAATTTCCTGTCAACATAATTAGCATGCTCTACATGGCGATAACCAATGGCAGATAATTTTTTTAATGTACCTGATGGATCTGTTTTCATATCATCCCGCACAGAATATAATTGTAAACCCATTAAATCTTTTGAAGCATTCTTCATTGCAAAAATTTTATTTGAAACTAAAGCTGTACCTGCAATTGCAATGGTGGTTTGTTTTAGAAATTTTCGTCTTGATTTCATACAGAATAATTTTATGATTAGTTTTTAATTTTTAAAATCCCCATTGCTTCATTATTTCTAAATCTTCTTTAGCACAATCGAGCGGCGTTTTATCCTGATAAGATTCCTGTTCAATTATAAAATAACCGGTGCCTGTTTTACGTGCATAATCAACAATATCTTTTACGCCAATAACACCTTTGCCTAAAACAGTGCTTTCATACTCTCTTTTTTCTTTACTGCTTTTTATTTCATCTTTTACATGCATGGAAAAAAATCTGTTCGGATATTTTTTTAAATATTCCATTGCTCTTCCACCAGGTTCATACATGTTGCCGATATCAATTTGTTGTGCAACAAGATTTTTATCGGTTGAATTTAAAAGAATATCATATAATCTTACATTATTAAAAGAATGGTTGAATTCTGAACTTTCGCTGTGATAAGCAAACTGCACACCTGATTTTTTTGCAAGCTCACCTGTTTTATTAAATAATTGCATGTACCATTTAAAATCATCTTCCTTTTTGCAAAGGCTATCATCAACACCCGGACTGATTACATATTTCATTCCAACAGCAGCAGCATCTTCAAACGTATGTTTCCATACATCCGTAAAATCATTAGCGCTTTTATTCCATGCTCTTGCGCCAAGAAAACTATGACCACTTAACATTATCAATCCTGTATCGTGCAATAATTTTTTAAAATCTTCAATTGAATAACCATAAAATTTTCTGTCTTCATAACCGGCATGCTCAACATGCGTATAACCTATTGCTGCTATTTTTTTCAATGTGCCGGCAGGATCTTTTTTCATATCATCACGAACGGTATATAATTGAATGCCGAGTGTGTGTCCCGCCGCTTTTTGTGTAGCAAATATTTTGTTTGAAATTAAAGCTGTGCCGGCAAGTGCAAAGCTGCTTTGTTTAATAAATTTACGTCTTGACTTGTTCATAAATATATCGTTAGAATAAATGATTGAAGGCTTTAAAACTAATTAATTGTTTTTAAATGATAATAAAAAATCAACGCGCAATTACAATAATATTATTGTTTAATAAATTTAAGGTTACGCTGAATGCCTTTAAATTTCGTGCGTTTTAATGGCGAGTTTTTAAATATTTTTTTAAAAGCTTCTTCAGAAAGATTTTCCCATTCAGCAGTTGAAAGATTTAAAATTTCAGGTATGGGTTTAAAGGCAGTTTCATTTGTTGGTTTACTAAAACGATTCCATGGGCAAACATCCTGGCAAATATCACAACCAAACATCCAGTTCTCAAATTTGCCTTTCATTTCAGTTGGAATTATTTCATCTTTTAATTCAATAGTAAAATAAGAAACGCAGCGGCTCGCATCAATTACTTTATTATCAAGAATCGCATTGGTTGGGCAGGCATCAATACATTTTGTGCAAGTGCCGCAATAATCTTTTGCAAATGCGTTATCATAAATTAATTCAAGATCAACAATTAAAGTGGCGATAAAAAAATATGAACCTTGCTCTTTTGTAATAAGATTTCCGTTTTTACCAATCCAGCCTGCACCGCTGCGTAAAGCCCAGCTTCTTTCTAAAACCGGTGCACTATCTACAAAACCCCGTCCATTAACTTCTCCTATATTTTGTTTTATTAACTGAAGAAATATATTTATTTTATTGCGGATTACTTCATGATAATCGTTTCCATAAGCATATTTTGCAATTTTTGGCGCACCATTATTTTGTTGTTCAGATGGGAAATAATTTAGTAATAATGTGATAACACTTTTTGCGCCAGGCACAATTTTACGCGGATCAATACGCAGATCAAAATAATTTTCCATATATAGCATTTCACCCTGAAAACCTTGCTGTAGCCAGCTTTCAAGCCGGCGCGCATCATCATCTAACTGCACGGCTTTTGCAATTCCGCAAAAATGAAATCCAAGATTTTTGGCCACATTTTTAATAAAACGGGAATATTGTTCGTTATTACTCAATTACAACAAAGCTAATTTCGAGTTTTTAAATTATTTGTAATATTGTATTTTTAAACTAACTACTTATGTTTTTCAACCGAACAACCACCATTGCGTGCTGCATGGTTATTTCTCTATCTGTATTTTCTCAAACAAAAGAACTAAAAGTTAAGTTTGGCAACGAAAAGCCGGAAGATTTTAGTTCACAAGTTTATAGTATTGATTCTTCTGCAGAAGCTGTGTATTTATATGATGTTGGTTCTGCGCATCATGATGGCAATACATCAGGATGGTTTTCTGTGATCTTTACGATGCACGAGAGAATCCGTTTGCTTAATAAAAATAGTTTTGAACATCTTGCTAATAGAAATATCCCGTTATATATCAACGCTTCAGATAAAGAAAAACTTACAGATCTGCAAGCTGCAACATTTAATCTTGCTGATGGAAAAGTTGTTCAAACAAACGTTGATAAAAGTTCAATTTTTAAAGATAAAGATGGCGACTATGAAATTGTAAAATTTACTTTTCCTGATTTAAAAGAAGGCTCTATTATCGAATATAGTTACACAACAGAAAGCCCTTTTTACAGGCATATTCCTACATGGACATTCCAGGGCGAATATCCTGAATTATGGAGCCAGTTTTCAATTGAAGAACCGCAGTTTTTCGATTTCGTAGTTTTGAAGCAAGGTTATCTTTCGCCGGTAATAGATACTACAACAGTTTCGGCAAGTAATTTTAATGTAGTTGATCCCAACGGAACTGAAGCTGTACAAAGTTTTAGCCTTAGGAGTAATACAATTAAGCGTATTTGGGCATTTAAAAATGTGCCAGCGCTGAAAGAAGAAAGTTATATTACTGATATGGATAATTATATTCAGCGGCTGGAATTCCAGTTTTCTGCAATACGCTTTCCTAATGAAGCTCCAAAAACTTTTATGACCACATGGTATGAAACTGCCGATCAGTTAATGAAGGACGAAGATTTTGGACAGGATTTGAGTAAAGAAAACGGATGGCTGAAAGATGATGTAAAATCTGCATCAAACGGAGAAACAGATCAGCTTAAAAAAGCAAAAAATATTTATGAATATGTGCGTGATAATTATTCCTGTACCGATCATTCTGCTGTTTATTTATCTCAGCCATTAAAGAAAACCAATCAATCTAAAAAAGGAAATGTTTCAGATATAAACATGCTTTTAATAGCTATGTTACGTAATGCAGGTTTTAGCGTCGATCCCGTTTTATTAAGTACAAGAGATCATGGTAAAACATACGATACGTACCCAATCTTGTCTAAGTTTAATTACGTTATTGCGCGTGTTGGTATAAACGATAAATCTTATATGCTTGATGCAGCACAATCAAATCTTGGTTTTGGCAGCCTTGATGAAGATTGCTTTAATGGTGATGCGCGTGTTATAGCTTCTAATCCTGTACTTATTGATTTGTCTGCAGATTCATTAAAAGAAACAGAAGTAACCACCCTTTTTATAACTAATGATAGTGCCGGAAAAATATCTGGCACTTATAAATGTATTATGGGGCAAATGCAATCTGTTGCTATGCGGCAAAAGATGAAGAAGTCAGATAATGATGAATATTTCAATAACATAAAAAAAGGTTTTTCTTTTGATGCAAATCTTAGTAATACTACTATTGATTCACTTAGAAAACCTGAAATGCCTGTCTCAGTTCAGTACGATGTTGATTTTAAACTTGATGATGATCTTGTATATTTTGATCCGCTGATGTTTGGTGATGTAGCAAAGGAGAATCCTTTTAAAGCTGCTGAACGTTCATATCCCGTAGAAATGCCTTATTGCATGGACAGAACTTATGTAATGAATATGGAAGTGCCGCAGGGTTATAAAGTAGATGAACTGCCTAAACCTGCGCGGGTAACTTTAAACGATAAAGAAGGTATGTTTGAATATCTTATTCAGCAAAGCGGAGATAACATTCAGTTACGCTGCAGAACTAAATTAAACAAAGCAAATTTTGAACCTGATGATTATGAAACATTGCGTAACTTTTTTTCTTTTATAGTTGAAAAAGAAAGCGAGCAAATTGTATTTAAAAAGATCCAATAGTTTACTATGAAATTAAAAAAATTAATAACGGTTTGTACTTGCACACTTGCTTTTATAAATGCAAAAGCACAATCATACAACACAATACTTATACCCGATACACTTACAAACCATGCAAATGCTGTTAAGCGTGAAGAAGAATTAAAGATTATAATTAAAGATGTTGATAAGGCTGTAATAGAACATAAATATGCAATAACAGTTTTAAATGAAGCCGGTGCTCATTATGCAGTTTATAGTAACAGTTATGATAAGTTGCGCAGCCTGAGTGATATTGATGGAAATCTTTTTGATGCAAGCGGAAAACAATTAAAAAATGTAAAGAAAAAAGATATAACAGATTTTTACAACGATGATGAAATGAGTCTCGCAACAGATAATCGTTTTAAAGTACACAGGTTTTATTATAATGATTATCCTTATACAGTAGAGTATCAGGATGAACAGGATTTAGACGGCATTTTTTTTCTTGATAGCTGGGTGCCGCAAAGAACAAATACAATTGCAGTTCAACAAAGCCGGTTCGTTATTGAAACGCCTGAAAATTATCAGTTGCATTACAAACAATTTAATTACAAAAGCAATCCTGTTATTGTAAACGATGGTAAAAAAATAACATACACATGGGAAGTAAAAAATCTTAAAGCTTTTACTGATGAAGATTTTTCTCCGCAATGGGAAGAGCTAACAACTGCTGTTTATTTAGCACCGGTTGAATTTAAAATTAATGGTTACGAAGGCAAAATGGATACATGGCAAAACTTAGGAAAATTTGTTGCACAATTAAATAACGGCAGAGATATTTTGCCTGATAATGTAAAAAAAGATGTTCATATTTTAACGGATGGGTTAACTGCAGCAAAAGATAAAGCCTTTGCTTTATACGATTACCTGCAAAAAAATACGCGTTATATAAGTGTGCAATTAGGTATTGGTAGCTGGCAGCCTTTTGATGCAAATTATGTTGCTGCAAAAAAATATGGGGATTGTAAAGCGCTTTCCAATTACATGGTAAGCCTTCTTAAAGAAGCTGGTGTAAAGGGTTATTATGTTTTAGTAAATGCAAACGATGAAGACCTTCATGGTTTATGGCAGGATTTTCCATCACCTTATTTTAATCATGCAATTGTTTGTGTGCCCGAAGCAAAAGATACATTATGGTTTGAATGTACAAGTCAAACTGTAGCACCCGGATATATGGGCGCAGATGTGGGTAACAGGAAAGCTTTAATGATATCAGATGATGGCGGGCATGTTGTAAATACACCGGTATATTCACCCGAAGATAATAAACAGGTAAGAACAGTTACCGCATCTATTGATTCAGTTGGTGATCTTAAAGCAGACTTAATTACAGAATACACAGGCGTGCAACAAGATATTCCGCATGCACTAATTCATGAAGTGAATAAAGATATCAGGAACCGTTATTTAAATGATGAACTTGGTTTGCCAACATATCAAATTGATAAAACAAACTATTCAGAAAAAAAACAATTAATTCCTGAGGTAAGAGAAGAATTAGAAATTAAAGCGCAATCCTATGCAACTTTTTCGGGCAAGCGTTTATTTATAAAACCAAATTTATTTAATAAGCTTGGGCATAAATACAATGAAACAGGAACAAGGCAATTCGATATAGAATATCCATTTTCATTTCATGATATAGATTCAGTTGAAATAGCAATACCGGATGGATATTCTCCCGAATCAATGCCGAAAGATTTGTCTTTAAACAGCAAGTTTGGTTCTTACCAAATTAGTTTTAAAGCTGATGGTAATAAGCTTAAAGTAGAGCGTGATTATACGCGTTTTGCCGGGCGTTTTCCTGCAGCAGATTTTGTTGATTTTGCAAAGTTCAACAACAATATTTATAAAGCAGACAGGAACCAGGTTGTATTAATCAAGAAAGAAAATTAATATTAAAACCTGAACTGGTAGCCAAGCGTGGCAATTCCTTCAATGTAACTAAAACCTTGCGATGCCTTGTTGCCTTTAGAAGTTTTTGTATCTACAAGCGCATCAATATATCTTATATAACCTGTTTTGGCTGTTGTTTCAAAAAAGAATTTTTTTATCATAAATAATCTTAAACCTCCCT
>CAXSDU010000012.1:48020-53409 GCA_964236165.1 uncultured Parafilimonas sp.
CATGATAAGTAAAATCTGTTCTTGGAATATTTATGCCTGCGCCGCCTTTATAAATCAGCGTAAGTAAATCTCTTGTTTTTGCTTTAGTCTTAAATAAAGTTTTTTGTTCAGCATAATTTATATGCAACCAATTCGCGCCATCAGTATGTTCATAATGCAAAAAGGTTTGGGGGTTTAAAACACTGTCGCCATCAACATGTTGCCCGTTTATTGTACCAGTTACATGCACAGTTTGTCCATCAGTAACAATATATTTTGCGTGGTCAAAATTTATCTCAAGCGATTTTGTAAGGTTCCTGTTTAAGTAAAATCCAATGCGATAGTTATACTGCGGAATAGAAATTTGACTTGTTTCTTTTATAATATCATCATAGTCGCCTCTGTCATGTGCTTTTGCGTGATGTAATATAAAATCATCACCATTGCTCATTTTAAAATGAATATTACTGTGCGTGTAAGTTTCTGCGTTATAACCCCATTGAAAATACATTCCGTAAAATAAATGCTGCACAGTATCCTGAGCTTTTAAAGTTGAAATAACGAATAGGGGGGTTAAAAGAATAAGAAATAGCTTCATGCCAAAATAAAATTTATAAAGTAATTGCCTGCGAAATTAAATGAACAGGAAATGTTTTCAGTAAAAAATAAATCAGGCTGCAATAAGTGCATAATCAGGTTATAATTAATGACATAGTTTCATTAAGATTTCCTTTTTTAAGTAATGAATGATTTTTGATATGTATTGATGAAATAAAATTCCAACTTAATATATGAACTTAGGAAATTTCACAATTAAAGCTGCTGAAGCTTTTCAACAGTCTCAACAACTTGCGTTTAATAATGGCAATCCGAATATTGAAGCAGAGCATATTTTAAAAGCTTTGCTTGAACAACAGGATTCTCCGGTTGAATATTTATTAAAGAAAAATAATGTTACGCTTAACCTGCTTGATACAAAGCTGGATGAAGCAATAAATAAATTACCAAAGCAAAGTGGTGGCGAAGCAGCACAGGTTATGAGTCGTGATGCAAATAATGTTATTTTACGTGCAGGTGCTGTTTTAAAACAATTCAAAGATGAATTTATTACGCCCGAGCATTTGTTGTTAGCTATTGTTGAAGGCAACGATGCATCTGCTAAACTTTTAAAAAGTGCAGGCTTAACAGAGAAAGGTTTAATTGCGGCTATTAAAGATTTGCGCAAAGGTGATACGGTTACATCGCAAACTCAAACGCAGGAATTTAATACTTTAAATAAATATGCGAAGAACCTGAATGAAATGGCCAGACAAGGCAAGCTTGATCCTGTTATTGGTCGTGATGAAGAAATTCGCAGAACATTACATATACTTTCACGCAGAACCAAAAATAATCCGATACTTGTTGGTGAGCCAGGTGTTGGTAAAACCGCGATTGCTGAAGGTATTGCACACAGAATTGTAAACGGTGATGTACCGGAAAATTTAAAATCGAAAATTATTTATGCGCTTGATATGGGACAGCTTATTGCTGGCGCAAAATATAAAGGTGAGTTTGAAGAAAGATTAAAAGGCGTTGTAAAAGAGGTAGCAAACAGCGATGGCGAAATAATTTTGTTTATCGATGAAATACACACGCTGGTTGGCACTGGCGGCGGAGAAGGTGCAATGGATGCAGCTAATATTTTGAAACCTGCTTTGGCGCGTGGCGAATTGCGTGCAGTTGGCGCAACAACACTTAATGAATATCAAAAGTTTTTTGAAAAAGATAAAGCACTTGAACGTCGTTTTCAAAAAGTATTGATTGAAGAACCAAATGTTGAGGATGCGATTTCAATTTTACGTGGTTTAAAAGATCGTTATGAAACGCATCATCATGTGCGTATAAAAGATGAAGCTGTTGTTGCTGCGGTTGAATTATCACACCGTTATATAACCGATAGATTTTTGCCTGATAAAGCAATAGATCTTATTGATGAAAGTGCTGCAAAACTTCGCCTTGAAATGAATTCAATGCCGGAAGAATTAGATAATCTTGAAAGATTAATTCGTCAGCTTGAAATTGAACGTGAAGCCATCAAGCGAGAAAAAGATGAAGATAAATTAAGGTCACTCAATATTGAAATAAGCAACTTAAGCGTTGAGCGTGATACATTAAAAGCAAAGTGGCAGCAGGAAAAAGAATTGGTCGAAAAAATTCAGAATGCGAAAGCTTCTATCGAACAATTAAAATTGGAAGCAGAGCAGGCAGAACGTAATGGTGATTATGGTAAAGTTGCAGAAATACGATATGGAAAAATTAAAGAAAAGGAAAAAGCAATTGATGTTCTTACAGAACAACTAAATGAATTAAGTCAGCATGGTCGCCGTTTAATGAAGGAAGAAGTAGATGCAGAAGATATTGCAGAAAATGTTGCAAAAGCAACCGGTATTCCCGTAACACGTATGTTGCAAAGTGAAAAAGAAAAATTGTTACATCTTGAAAAACATTTGCATGAAAGAATAGTTGGGCAGGAAGAAGCAATTGTTGCAGTTGCTGATGCAATTCGCAGAAGCCGCGCCGGTTTGCAGGATCCAAAAAAGCCGATTGGCTCATTTATATTTTTAGGAACAACAGGTGTTGGCAAGACGGAATTGGCAAAAGCACTTGCAGAATATTTGTTTGATGATGAAAGCATGATTACGCGAATTGATATGAGCGAATATCAGGAAAAACATACAGTGTCCAGGTTGGTAGGCGCGCCTCCCGGATATATTGGTTATGATGAAGGCGGACAATTAACGGAAGCTGTGCGCCGCAAGCCTTACAGCGTTGTGTTGCTCGATGAAATTGAAAAAGCACATCCAGATGTTTGGAATATTTTGTTGCAGGTTTTAGATGATGGAAGATTAACAGATAATAAAGGTCGCGTAGTGAATTTTAAGAACACGATAATTATTATGACGAGCAATATTGGAAGTACTATAATTCAGGATGCATTTCAGAATGTAAACGAAAAAAATCTTGATGAGGTTGTTGACAGCACAAAATCAGATGTAATGAATTTATTGCGGCAAACAATTCGACCTGAATTTTTAAATCGTGTTGATGAGATAATCATGTTTCAGCCTTTAATGAAAACTGAAATTAGAAATATTGTAAGCATTCAGTTAAACGGTTTGAAAAAAATGCTTGAATCAAGTCATATAAATTTACAATTCACAGATTATTTGCTTGATTATCTTGCTGAGCAAGGTTACGATCCGCAGTTTGGCGCAAGACCGTTGAAAAGGTTAATTCAAAAACAAATCGTAAATCAGTTAAGCAAAAAAATATTAGCTGGTGATATTGACAGGTTACATCCTGTTTTGGTTGATGTATTTGATAATGTTGTAGTGTTTAGAAACGAAGTACCTGAAAATAAATTTCACAATAAAATCCCGCTTTAAGCACGGGATTTTTTTTTGAATGATTCTCAGTTTACATTTGAATACTTACCTAAAATTTTAATCTTGGATACTTCCGGATTTTTTGAAACTTTTTTTAAAAATGCCAAATACAATGGCATTATTATAATGCGCAAGCAAGGCGAAATAATTAATATTAATGAAGCTTTTCACTTGCGTTTTGGTTATTCAACTGAAGATTTGGTTGGTAAAAATTTTTCCGTATTGTTTACTCAAAAAGATCGGGAAATAAACAAGTCTGAACGCGAATTGCAAAATGTGCTGATTGAAGGCTCTGCCAATGACGAAAATTATTTAATGCATAAAGATGGCAATAAAGTTTGGGTAACCGGCGAATCTGTTTTAATAGAAAACGAAGAGGATGAAGTTTACGTAGTAAAAGTTGTGCATAATATACACGCGCAAAAACAGCTTGAACGTTTCCTTATTCAATCGCATGAATTTATTGATTCCATTTTTGATTCTGTAAATGAATCTGCTTTACTTATGCTTGATAGCAGGCTAAGAATAATTAAGGTTAATCACGCTTTTATTAAAATGTTTAATTTAAAAAAACCTCCTGAAGCGGGCACACGTTTATCAGATATTAATAATGCTTTCTGGCTTAAACCCGAAGTAAAACAGGAAGTAGTTAATTTCCTTGTTCTGCATAATATGGGAGAAACAAAAACTTTTGATTTTGTAGATTCATCAGGCAAAATTGTCAAGCTATGTTTACAGGCAAAAATAATTGAAGGTGTTCCAGGCAATGAAAGAAGAATGCTTATAATGATTAAATAACCTGAATAAAAAAACAAGCATTTATTTGATATTATTTAGAACGGTGATTTGGTTCCTCTTCATTTCTTCAAATTCTTAATAATTCTTTTTTAGTTTTGATTTTATGAGCAGGTATGATGTATTTATTATTGGCGGCGGACCAATTGGACTGGCGTGTGGTATTGCAGCGCAAAAAGCAAATCTTAATTACATTATTGTTGAAAAGGGTTGTCTTGTAAACAGCTTGTTTAATTATCCTGTAAACATGACTTTTTTTTCAACTTCAGAACGGTTGGAAATTGGTGGCGTGCCTTTCATGAGCCTAAACCCGAAACCCAAGCGTGCCGAGGCTTTGGAGTATTACAGAAGAGTTGCAAATGATTATCATCTTAATATAAATTTATTTGAAACAGCAAAAGAAGTAAACAGATTGAATGATGACACGTATGAAATTACTACTTCCAAAAAAAAATATATAGGCACTAATATAATTGTGGCTTCGGGTTTTTACGATATTCCGCAAATGTTGCATGTGCCCGGTGAAGAATTATCTAAAGTGAAACATTATTATAATGATCCGCATTATTACGCATTTCAAAAAGTATTGATTGTTGGCTCAAGTAATTCTTCTGTTGATGCTGCTTTAGAAACCTGGCGGAAAGGCGCAGAAGTTACAATGGTTATAAGAAAAGATATAATTGGAAAAAATGTAAAATATTGGGTGCGGCCCGATATTGAAAATCGTATTAAAGAAGGCAGCATTAAAGCATATTTTAATTCAAATATTAAAGAGATCAGATTGCATGAAGTTGATATAGAAACACCAGATGGTGTAATTACAATTGAGAATGATTTCGTATTAGCGCTTACAGGTTATCATCCCGATTTTAATTTATTAAAGCATTTAAAAATTACTTTGTCCGAAGATGAAAAACAATGTCCTTTATATAATGGTGAAACAATGGAAAGCAATCAGCATGGAATTTTTTTAGCAGGCGTTGTTTGTGGTGGTTTTGATACTCACAAACTTTTTATTGAAAATTCAAGAGAACATGCTGATAAAATAATTGCAGCTATTTCAAATCGGAAAAAATAAATAATTGGCTACTGTAGTAATTCATTAAGCTTTTGATTAAGCGCATCACCACGTAAATTTTTGCCAACAACTTTTCCGGAAGGATCAATTAAAATATTTTGCGGAATTT
>CAXSDU010000013.1:0-25446 GCA_964236165.1 uncultured Parafilimonas sp.
TTACACGGCACAGCAATTATAGCTTTTACCGCCGGGTCAACCTGCCAGTTCAGTAACACAAGCGTTGTGGTAATTACAATAAGCGGGTGAAAGATATAGGTAGCAAAAGCAGCACGGGACATGTGTTGTAATAACCCTGTTGTATAATTCCAGCGGCGCCTTGCAATGCCCGCTAATGCTATGATGATGGAGATGCCCGTAAGCTGTTCCCAAACAGCAGCGCTAAACGATTGCCATGTGCCCTTGCCCTGGAACGTATCAAGCGGGCTGTTGATGAGTATGAACATGAGCGGGAAAACAAGCAGCACCAATATCAGTGCAGTAACAAGCCATCGTTTTCCTGTGTGGTAACTAATATTATCCATCCATTTATTTCTGTATGCAACAACACCCAGCACAAACAAACTAATGTATTGAGAAAAATGTGCAAGCTGAAAACCCGGCGGGCGCAGCACCCATCCTACAGGAAAAACAATTCTTACCAGGTAACTTATAACGCCTAACGCAATTGCAAATACAAGTATTAGCCGGTTATCGGGAAATGCAATTTGTTTTTGAAGCCTGTTGTTATTTGCCTTTTTCAGCACAACATAGATACAGGTAAATAGCAGCAGCGCGGCAACAAACCATAACACACCAAAGTCAATCCAGTCATCATAACCACCAAGATATTGTAAGAAGGTTGCCTGTTTATGCAAGCCATACCTGTACACCAGGAAGTTCATGAGTGGACCAAGAATGAATGAATAGAACAGCAATGGAATGCCCAGTTTTTTTAAACGGTCTGCCATAAACTTTGATGCGCCTTTTTTATTATAGGATGGTTCAGTAAAAAAGGCGGCAAGGAAAAAGAAAAAACCCATGAAGAAAGACTGATTGGTAGCTACCAGCAACGTCATTACTATCAACGCAGGTTTATTGGATGTTGCATCCGTAAAATACCAGCCACCCGGCGCTCCAAAACTGATTAATGTATGATGCATTATCACCAGCATCGTCATCAGCACGCGAAGATTATCTATATAATAAATTTTTGTTGCAGCAGCTTTGCTTTGCATATTTATTTGCTGTATCAAACGAATGTAAACCGTTTACGTTACAACTGCTGTTTCCTCTGTTGCAGCATAGTCTTTGTGCAGCAGAAAACTTGCGCCCGGAGAGTCTTCCTGATTAACGTAAGTTCGGGTTAAGGCTTATTAGTGCGCCTGCCTGCGGCACATAATTTTGTATTGGTGTTCCTTTTGCCGGATTAAAATCCGGCGTTACAAAATATACCAAGCCGATGGCTTTGAATACAAATTTCTGAAATACCGGCAAAAGGCGTAGCCTTGATTTATATTGTAATAACGGACTTTAGTCGTTGAAGAAAAGTATAGAAATAAATTAAGAGCTCTTAACAATATAATCTTAATCATTGCTTCCTGATATGAAACAGATCGCAAACACCTGTGATGATTAAATTACAAACATTCAAAACTTTTAAAGTCATTTTCTGTTGGTATAATGCAAGACTTAAAATAATAACCAGATGAACAATCCACAAACAATTACAATAGCACAAAAAAGTAAACATCCGTTAATTGTAAAGCGATTAGGTTATGGAACGATGCGGTTAACGGGCGAGGGCTTTTATGGCGAACCACCAAGAAGAGATGAAGCGCTGGAAATATTAAGACAATGTGTAGCACACGGAATTAATTTTATAGATACAGCAGATTATTATGGTGAAGATGTAACCAACCGTTTAATTGCAGAAGCATTATATCCTTACAATGATGATTTGGTAATCTGCACGAAAGTGGGTGGTGCGCGTAAACCGGATAAAAGCTGGATAGCTTTTAAAAAACCGGAAAACCTGCGCAGCAGTATAGAAAATAATTTGCGTACGCTTAAGCTTGAACAAATAACGTTAGTGCATTTTAGAGTAATGGGTGGTGATAAAGGTTTTGAAGCATCGATGCAGGAGATGTTTAAAATGCAGGAAGAAGGGAAAATTCTGCACGTTGGTGTTAGCAATGTGAGTGCCGGAGAATTGCAACAGGCTATGAGCATGGGTGAGATTGCAACAGTAGAAAATTTGTATGGTCATACAAAACGCGATGACTGGAAAGATGCGCACGGCACAACACGGGGAGCAGAAGATATTTTACCTATTTGTGAAGCGAATGAAATTGTGCTGGTACCATTTTTTTCACTGCATACTGCTAATGCAAAAAAAGATGACAGGATTACTGCAATTGCAAAGAAATATGATGCTACTGAAGCGCAGATAAATATTGCGTGGCTGTTACATCGTTCATCATGGATGCTGCCAATACCCGGAACATCATCTTTAAAACATTTTGAAGAAAATGTGGCAGCAGCTAATATTGATCTTACAGAAGAAGATATGGCTTACCTCGATTAATAGCAGATTACGATAAACTAATTGAAGGGCAACAAACTTGAAACCTAAAATCGCAACAGAAGAATGTGCTTTTTGAAAGCTGTTACTATCAGTATTGTTGCTGATGTTATCTAATAATTTTTATTGCTGTAAAAAATATACAGGCTGAAGAATAGCATATTTAACGCGCCTGTTATGCTGAATTGCCGGCTGCCATTTAGGAGATTTTTTAATTACATTTAAAGCTATATCATCAAATGCAGGATACAAGGGTGAATATACCTGCGTTTCGGTAACGTTTCCCTCTTCATCAATTACTGCGCTTACAACTACTACTGCTTTATCTGCGTTTTCAAATTTATACTGCGTTGGAAAATAAAGATTTTTATAAAGATATTTTTGCCAGGCTTTTATACCACCGGTAAATACCGCTTCTTTATCGCTGTTAACGGTATCAGTGGGACTACCATCTTCATCAAAATATTGTTTGTCTTTTAAAACACCATCATTATAAAGTTCTGTTGCGCTAAGCTTTCCATTCTTATGGAAGAATTGCCATTTGCCATTCATTTTATAACCTGCACTATATCTTCCTGCTGATGCAGCATTGCCATTATCAAACCATGAAACTTCAACGCCGCTTCCATCGTCATTCCACACGGCCGAATCCTGCTCATACCCGTTTATATGCCAGGCATAGCTGGTACCTGTTTTATTTCCCTGATTATACATAATTGAATCTTTCATCATTCCATTAACATAAAAATTCAGCCATAAGCCTTCTTTTTTACCGTTATTGTATTTGCCTGAAGTTTGTAAATTTCCAGTGGGATAATAATATAAAAATTCATCTTGCTGAATTTTACAGGACGTATCAGTATAACTGCCTTTCATCTGCAGCTTTTTTTCATGTATAAAATAATCTTTCCTTTCCCACACAGAATCTTTTTTATTTATCTCGCTAAAAAATCTTGCGGTTATTGCATCGCTGGGCTTCCATTGAAAATCATAATATTTTCAATGTGCTGAGCATTTGTAATGGTTGAAAATAACATCAGTATAAAGCAAGTAGCTAATCTCATAACAGTTTTAAAATAATTTATACAAAACAAATGTATTATTTAGTATATGCACATTAAACTCAGCGTATTTGCTTGCTTATTTTATCCTGTTAAAGATTAAAGTTTTTCCAATAAAACGAAATATATAATAGCCTCTTACATTTAGTGTATTGGCATCGGTAAGCCAAACGGTTGAGCTCCATGTTTTACCGGAGCTGGAATCGTAAATTTTACCATTTACCCATTTGCTTTGTTTGGGATTATATATGAGACCTGACAACACATCCAGCCCAATAATTTTTTTTGAACGTAAAGATTTATCAGGATTTTTTATATCAAGTCTCTGTTCTATTGGCGTAATGGTATCATCTTCATCATAAAACCAAATTATCCTGGCTTTAAAAGCATTGCCGTGTTTATAAACTTCTACTATAAGATTTTTTTCTGCTGATTCCCACTTTCCTAAAATTGCATTCTGCATGTTTTGCGCATTCGCTTTTAACATCAGCATACTTAAGGAAATCATGATAAGGTATTTCATAATTGTAAAAATGCAAACAAGTTTTATTCAAACCCTGTGCTTCTTTTTATAATTGTTTTGTGTACATACGAATATTTAACTTGTATGTATTATACAAAAATAAAACACATGTTTTAAGATATTTTATGAACGATTATTTATTTAAACTTTTATCGTTTGCGTTTAGGGTTAAGATAAAATTATAAAACTACATCCTTGATTTTTATTGGTGTGAAGATGAATATAGCTTTTTAATATAATTTTTTGTTGTGGGATATATTACTCCATTGCTAACTCAATATTTTGATGCGCATTTCCACTCCGCTTTTTATTTCTAAAGAAAAATAAACCGGGAACCATTAATAAAAAGAAAAACCCTAAATAAATAAAAAGATCTTTATAAGTAAGGAAACTTGCCTGCCCGCTTACTTCATGCGAAAGAATGCCCTCTGCAGCTTGTGTAGCAGAAGCCTGATCAAGTCCTTTACTCATGAGACCATTGGTTAACATAGATAAACGTTGTTGTGTTAAAGGATCAGTAAGTGTTAAATTTTCTGCGAGATGAGAATAATGTATAATAGTATCGCTGCCAATAAATGTTGTTATTAAAGCAATACCGATAGAACCACCTAATTGCCGCACCATATTACTTAAAGCCGTGCCTTGCGGAATTTCTTTTCCTTCCAGTTCAACTAATGAAATAGTAGTTAACGGTATAAAAATTAAACCCATTGCTAAACCACGAATAATTAAAGGAAGAAAAAAATCACTACTGCCAACCTGCGTATTAAATTGCCCCATCATATATGAAAAAAGAAAAAACAAAACCAGGCCTACACCTGCATATATAGCAGGATGTATATAATTGCGTTTAAGTAATGAGCCAACAACCGGCATCATAAAAGCAGTTGCTATGCTGCCGGGAAATAAAAGTAAACCGGTTTGCATAGCCGTAAAACCTAACAGGTTTTGGCACATAATGGGAATAACAAGCGTTGTTCCGTATAAACCAAAACCCAATACAAAATTGAACATAGTGCCTGTTGTAAAAGAACGGTTTCCAAAAAGCCGAAGGTTCACCAGCGGGTTCTTAACAGCCAGTTCGCGCCATACAAAAATGATGGCTGTAAGCGCGGCTATTACTGTAAAACATGTAATATAATTTGTTTCAAACCAGTCTTTACTTTGTCCTTTTTCCAATACAATTTGTATAGTGCTTATTGCAATAATGAGCGTGGCAAAGGCAAGCCAATCCATTTTGCCTGCATGCATTTTTTCTTTCGGTTCTTTTACATATAATAGCGTTAGTATAGTTGCCAAAATACCAAAAGGAATATTGATATAAAAAATCCATTGCCAGGAGGCATTATCTACAATGTAACCGCCAAGTGTAGGACCTATTGCAGGACCGATAATTACACCCATACCATAAATAGCATTGGCAAGACCTAGTTCTTCTTTTGGAAAAGTTTCAATTAAAATAGCTTGTGCTGTAGATAAAAGACCACCGCCGCCAATACCTTGCAAAATGCGGAACACAACCAGCTCCCAAATATTGGTAGAAAGCCCGCACATTACAGAAAATATGGTGAATACAATTACAGATGCCGCAAAATAATATTTACGCCCGAAGCGTGCACTCATCCACCCGGAAAGGGTTATCATTATTACATTTGAAATAGCATATCCTGTAATAATCCAGCCAGCATCCTCAAATGAAGCGCCGAGATTACCCATGATGTTATTTAAGGCCACGTTTACAATTGAAGTATCAATTAATTGCAACAGTGCCGCAGAAACTACAGTAAAAATAATAATGATTTTCTCTGCCGATAATTTCATAATAATACCGTTCTATTTAACTGAATAAATATTCATTTTAAATTGAAAAAAAAATCATGCTTTTAATCCATCCCAGCACAATAAAAACATTTGCTCAATTACCTGATTTGATAATTTCTTATTAGAATAATGTGCATATTTTACTGTATCATTTATTGAGCCTGCCATAAAAGTGAGCAGTAATAATGTATCTGCTTTTTTTATCAACTTTTGTTCTTTACCGCTTTCCACCAGGCTGAATAAAGGGGTAAAAAGTTTTTTGGTAAGTTCTTTTGTTGTTTGTGTTATAAAGGGAGAATGAAAACACTGATCTACAAAAACGGCTTCTTCAAATTTTTTTAAGCGATAGTTTAAAAGATTAAGCCATATCGTTTTTAATCCTTTTTTAAAAGGCATTGAAGGTGTATAATTTTTAAAGTAAACCTTTGCAGACCTGTTCCTGCATTCTGCAAACAATGCATTGATCAGTTCATTTTTATTTTTAAAATATATATACAAAGTACCAGTTGCAATATTTGCCTTTCTTGCAATTCCACTCATAGTAATACCCGCAAGACCATTTGCTTTTACCAACTTTAGTGTTGCTTGGTATATCTGCTCAATTTTTTTATCATCCCGTGGTTTCACACTGCAAAAATAGTGAATAAATATTCATTTAAAAATTATCAGGTTTTTTATTTAGTTGAATACCGTTTTAAACAGTTTTTTAAAACTTAAAATATACAAACAACCTTCCAAAATTTTTACTATCGTTTTCTATACGGTGATATAAAGGTTTAATATGTGGCTGCTGTAAAAAGCGTTCAACTTTCTTACGTAATTGTCCGCTGCCTTTGCCGGGAATAATTTCTACTTCGCGTATTTTTTTATTTACTGCATCTTCAAATGCCTGTTTTAACGCTTTATCTATTGCAGCACTGTTATTATAAATATTATGCAGATCTACTTTAATACGTGCCATTTCTATTTTGCAATTTTAAAATCTATAATAAGCAAAGTAATCCCAATCTTTCATTTCAGCCGTTTAAAAACTTGTTTGCTGTATTTGGGTTTACGTACACAGGATTAAAATGTAAGTATCAAACAAGATATTTTAAACGATCAGCAGTCTGTCAATTTCTTCTCTTGATTTTAAAAAAATTGAACTGCTGCGCAATTTTATTATAGTTTTGTTGTTTATTTAAAATCAAAATCCATTTTCTATGTCAGCCGCATCACCATCGCGGGTTATTTATCAATTTCTACTATTTAATTATTTACTATTATTAATACCAAATATTGGTGTTATAAAAAATGCACAACTTTTTTTCTGTTATTGGTTAACTTCTTTTAGCGGGCAAAATAATTTGTGCTTTTTAAAGTATAAAAAAATCCGGCAACCGGCGTTATTATGTAAACCTGATAATTGTTTTATTACATCCATATTAATAATACCATAAACTATAATATGAAGCACAAGATAATGTTGGTTGATGATGCAGAAATTGCAAATATCATAATGAAAAAAATTATAAGTTTTCTTATGTTGAATGTTGATGTATTCGATTTTACAAACCCCGACGAAGCGTATGAAGAAATGAAAATAATTAAGCCGGATCTTATTTTTCTCGATCTTAATATGCCATGGCTTAACGGCTGGGATTATCTTGAAAAAATGAAAAAGGAAGAGTATAATTATAAAGTTATTATTGTTACATCATCAACAAGCTACATAGATAAAGAACGCGTTGCAGAATTTTCTAATATCATAGATTATCTTGAAAAACCAGTAAGTAAAGAGCTGATATTAAAACATATTAACGCATTGGATTACGATCTTACGCATACAGCAGAACAATAAATACAAACTTTACAGTTAACAAATTAAAATGCAAAACTTGCAGAAATAATTGTAAAATTAAACGCTGTAAAAGGATTAAAATAATAAAGACCAAGCGTAAAATTTTTCAAATTATATTCAATATATATGCCGCGCTGTATAGCAAATTTTGTTTGATACCAGCGTAAGCTTTGCGCCAAAACACCGGCAGAAATATTTTTAAAAGTTTGCGCACTCAGTTGCGACCACGAGTAAAAAAAATAATTTTTTTTACCTTTAAAATCTAGCATGTATTCATTTTCTGAATACAGCGTAATAAAGCACCATGATGCATTTAATTCCAGTGCGGGCAAAACACCTTTTGTATGACCAACTAATATACCAGCCATAGGTGTTATGGTTACATCCAGCTTTCCATATTGTTTTTCAAAATTGTAACCAGCAAAAACCGATAAACTATTAATGTCTTCATAATTATATCTTGATTCAAGATGTAATGATTTATGATTTGTGCATCCTGTTATTGTTGGCGGAATTTTATCACCGGGAATAAAATAATAATAACCAGCCAGCGAACCAGACCATTTATTATCAACAGAATCTTCAGCTGATTGTGCACGCACAACAAAAGATATGCATAGGATTAATGCAGTTAAGGATATTGGTTTCACCGCAGTAATAACGTAAAAAATGTTTTAAACTTATCTGTAGTAAAATTTATATTATAAATGATAAATCAGGTATTTTTCAACACCAGGTTTTACTGAAATGCATAAAGATTTTTAATTTTTTGTTTATAATTTGCTTTTGGTGCTTGTTGTAAACTATTCAGCAAAGTCTAATCAATCAATACTTACATTCGTTACTCATTAATTGTTTATGCGAAAAATATTTTTTTTCTGTTTTGTGTTTTATGCACTAACTGCATCTGCACAAATAAAACGCCCGTTAAATCCTTCAGATGTTTATCGTTATGTTGATGTATCAGATCCGCAAATTTCGCCTGATGGAAAATGGTGCACTTACGTAGTTTCAAAAGTTGATACTTCAAAAGATAAAACAAACAGCGATATATGGATGGTGGGTTGGGATGGCAAAAACAATGTGCAGCTTACAAACAGTGAAGAAGATGAAAGTACGCCGCGGTTTAGTCCTGATAATAAATACATTTCTTTTTTATCGTCGCGCAATTTTGGTGAAGAAGATGATGAAAAAAATGATGAATCGCAATTATGGTTGATGAACCGGCTTGGTGGTGAAGCAATGAAGATAACAGATGTAAAAAATTCCATTGAAGATTATGTATGGAGCCCTGATGGTAAAAAGATTTTATTGGTTATGAGTGATATTGATTATGCTGATACAGCAGAATCAGGTACACGCATGCCGTATGTAATTACACGTTATCATTTTAAACAGGATATTGAAGGCTATCTTGATAACCGCAAAAAACATTTGTACTTATTAGATGTTGATACGCACGATATTGATACGCTAACATCAGGCAATTATAATGAACAACAACCTGCATGGAATCCAGACGGAAAAAAAATTGCGTTTGTAAGTAATCATTCAGAAGAACCAGATAAAAATGAGAACGATGATATTTTTATAATGGACGCAGTGCAGGGCGCAATACCTTACCAGCTTACAACCTGGAAAGGTGAAGACAAAGAACCTGCGTGGAGCCCGGATGGAAAAAATATTGCATACTTACAAAGCAGCAGTGATGAAAATTTTACCATGTATGGAGAAAATGTTTTGGCTGTAATTTCTGCAAGCGGCGGAAAGCCTGATTTAATTTCATCTTCTTTCGACAAACAAATATATACGCCGCGCTGGAGCAAAGATGGAAAAGATATTACTGCTTTAATGGAAGATGACAGGCAACAACTGGTTGCATCGTTTAACGTTGCTACAGAAAAATATACAAAGCTCGCAAGCGGCGAAAAAGTTTTTTGGAATGCTGAATTAAATCAATCAAATGGTGATTGGTTGGTTAACATGACCGATCCGCAAACGCCAAATGAATTATATGCACTTGAAAAAAATGGTTTGCGCAGGTTAACACATGCAACCGATTCTTTTCTCGCGACTGTTCAATCAATAAAAGTGGAAGGTTTTCAAAGCAAAAGCAGTGATGGCAATCTTGTTTCAGGAATTTTATATCGCCCCGCAAATGCGCCTGTAAATACAAAGCTGCCTTTAATCATGTATATACATGGCGGTCCTGTTGGTCAGGATGATTATGAGTATGATTTGTACCGCAACATTCTTGCTGCAGGTGGCTATGCAGTAGCGGGTATAAATTATCGCGGCAGCAGTGGCAGAGGCAAAGATTATATAAGGGCAATTTTTGGAGACTGGGGTAATAAAGAAGTAACTGATATTCTTGGTGCAGCAGATTATTTAATTGCGCAAGGCATTGCAGATTCAACACGCATGGCTATTGCAGGATGGAGTTATGGCGGCATTCTCACAGATTATACCATTGCGAGTACCACACGTTTTAAAGCAGCATCAAGTGGTGCCGGAAGTGCGCTTCAGCTAAGTATGTATGGTGTTGATGAATATGTAACGCAATATGAAAATGAGTTAGGTCCGCCATGGAAGAATACAGACAAATGGATAAAACTTTCTTATCCTTTTTTTCATGCCGATAAAATAAAAACACCCACATTATTTATGGCAAGCCAGAAAGATTTTAATGTGCCTTCTGTTGGTGCCGAACAAATGTACCAGGCTTTAAGAAGTTTAGGTATTCCAACAGAGTTGGTAATTTACCCGGGACAATATCATGAAATAACTGTTCCCGGTTATACAAAAGACAGGCTTACGCGTTACCTTGATTGGTTTGGAAAATACCTGAAATAAACCAGTCAATTATTAATATAAATCTTATACTTCAAAACATTTATTTATCTGATTTAAAAACAGAAAGTTTTTATAAAAATTAAATTAATTGTCTTTGAATTATTTCAACCTTTATGTCATCAACTTTTGCAGTTAAAAAAAGATTACATCTTTTTCAACTTGTTGCCGTAATTTTTTTAACGGTTTCCGGTGGTCCTTACGGGCTTGAACCTTTGCTTACATATGCAGGTAATAATGGCGCTTTATTATTACTAATCATCATACCCATTCTCTGGGATGTACCAACCATTTTTACAGTACTTGAATTAAACAGCATGATGCCAGTAACAGGCGGTTATTATCAATGGGTAAAAAAGGCGTTAGGTTTACGCTTTGCTTTTTATGAAGGATGGTGGACATGGTTATATACGTTTGTTGATCTTGCTATTTATCCAGTATTGTTTGTTGAATATGCATCTTATTTTTTTCCCGGAATTGACGCGTATAAAATTCCGATCTGCTTAATAATTATATGGGCGGGTGCAGGCTTAAATATTTTAGGTATTGTGCCCGTTGGTGAAACATCATTGGTGTTGGGTGCAGTTGTAATTGCGCCTTTTATAATTTTATTTATAACAGCTTTTACATCGCACAATGTTTTGTTTTCAATGCCGCATCCTTCATTAAATGGTATTCATTTTTCTTCACTTGGGCTTGCGCTTTTTACAGTAATATGGAATTTTTGCGGATGGGATAATACGATGACGTATGCCGAAGAAGTTGATAAGCCAATTCACTCATATATCAAATCAACAATTATTGCATTTGCAGTAATATTCGCAGTTTATTTCATAACAGTATTAACAACACAGGCAAGCGGAATAAATTATGCTGTATTGAATGATAAAGGATTTCCCGCAGTTGGTTTACGCATTGGCGGAAACTGGCTTGGAGCTTTAATTGCAGCCGGCGGCATGGCAAGTACGTTAGGATTATTTTCAGCTGTTTTATTATCAGTATCGCGTGTACCAAAAGTGATGAGCGATGATAAATTGTTACCAAAAAAATTAAACACTGTTCATTCAAAATTTAAAACACCATATGTTTCAATTATCGTTTGTGCCGCAATTGTAAGCATTATGATTTTATGGACGTTTGCAGACTTACTCACTATAGATATAACTTTATATGGCGCCGGTTTATTTTTAGAATTTCTTTCATTAATTATTCTAAGAAAGAAGATGGCAAACGCAAAACGCCCATTCAAAATAAAATTAAATATTGCAGGATTATGTATAATGACAGTAATACCATTTAGCGTTTATCTTTTAGGATTAACAGGCAGTTTTGTGGCAGGTAATTTTTCTGTAGTGATATTTGCCATTGCAGCCTTGTTAAGCGCTGAAATAATATGGCAAATAATTATAAAGATCAATCCTTCAATAAAAAATTTTTCCCGTTAATATTAATAACTGATGAAAAAAACTATTGTCTTTTTTGTATTTATTTTTCTGTGTGTAAAACTTTATGCGCAACAAGTTTCTGTAAACAAACCATTACCATCAGCAAGCCAGTTAGCATGGCAAAAAATGGATTTTTATTTATTCGTTCATTTCGGTCCAAATACATTTACAGATTTGGAATGGGGAAAAGGCACAGAGCAGGAAGATATTTTTAATCCAACCAATCTCGATTGCGGACAATGGTGCCGTACAGCAATTGCAGCAGGTGCAAAAGGCATCATCATTACAGCAAAACATCATGATGGATTTTGTTTGTGGCCAAGTAAATATTCAACACATACAGTTGCACAAAGTAAATGGAAAAATGGTAAAGGCGATGTGCTGCGCGAACTAAGCGATAGTTGTAAAAAGTATGGTTTAAATATGGGTGTGTATTTATCGCCGTGGGATCGCAATCATCCAAAATATGGAACGCCGGAATACAACGATGTGTTTATAAATATGATAAAAGAAGTAGTGAAAAACTATGGACCATTTTTTGAATTTTGGTGGGATGGCGCGAATGGTGAAGGACCGACTGGAAAAAAGATGATTTACGATTGGAATAAGTTTGAACAAACTATGCGCAGCATTGCACCAAACACAGTTGTGTTTAGTGATATTGGACCTGATGTACGTTGGGTTGGAAATGAGAACGGTATTGCCGGTGATCCAAACTGGAATACTTTAGATACAGCAGGATTTACACGCGGTGCAGGCGCACCTTCGCAGGATACATTAAATCATGGAAATGTAAATGGCAAAGTTTGGCTTCCTGCAGAATGCGATGTGAGTATAAGACCAGGCTGGTTCTATCATGCAGAACAAGATGATAGTGTTAAAACACCTAAACAATTATTTGAATTGTATTTAAAATCTGTTGGTCGCGGTGCAAATTTATTATTGAATGTTCCGCCAGACAGAACCGGAAAAATTAATGCGCATGATTCAACAGCATTAGTTGGCTTTAAACAATTAAAAGATGAAAGTTTTTCTATGCCAATCGCAGATAAAAAATTTACAGCAGCTTCGTTACTATACAAAATTGATTTGCTTCAATCCAAAAAAATAAATTGTATTATCCTAAAAGAAAACATTGCAACAGGACAAAAAATAAAATCATTCACTATTCAACTGCGTTTAAAAAATAATATCGTTGATACATTAGATGGAACCACAGTTGGCAAAAAACGCATACTAACTTTTCCTTCAATAGATATTGATTCATTTCTTATTAAAATTGATGAAACAAAAGCAACACCATTATTAGATGAAATTTCCGCTGATTTAATTGATGAGAATCTTATAGAAAAACAATAAGACAGTATTATATATTTACTTCATTTTTTATCATGCAGATAGTGCCTTCTGCATTTATATTTCTAAGTGTAATGAATAATTGCAATTCTTTCAGTTAAAACAACTCATTAATTGAAAACTATAAACAAGCAGCTCTTTGTAAACAAAAATATTTTTGAATTTGAAAGTATAATATATCATTTACTAACTTAGTCGCGCAGGCTTGCTTCTCCGGTTGATTGCATCACCATTTATAAAATATAATTCACTAAACATGAATAAAAAAATCATTACATCTCTTATAATTATTAGCTGTTTAATTGCAAACATTGTTTCTGCGCAGAACACACTTACTGCAAAAGAAAAACAGGAAGGCTGGAAATTATTGTTTGATGGAAAAGATTTGCAGCAATGGCATTCTTATCATGAAAATAAACCCGGCAAAGCATGGCAGGTAAAAGATGGAACTATTTTTTTAAATAAGAATGATAAAAGTGCTGATAAGGATTTTGCAGATCTTACATCTAATACAGAATTTGAAAACTTCGATCTTAAATTAGAATTTAAAACAGATACATGCGCCAACAGTGGTGTTATGTTTTATGTGCATGAGTCATCTGAATATGAAAATAGCTGGGAAACAGGACCTGAAATGCAGATAGATGATGTTGTTTGCGGACCTGATCATTTATCTAAAATGAACAGGATGGGCACGCTGTATGATTTGTATCCTGTAGATTCAGAATATGTAGGACCATCAGGCAAATGGTATGAGTATGAAATAAAAGCTGATCATGGTCACTTGCAGCTTTTTGAAGACGGGCACAAAGTAGTTGATGCGCAAATGTGGAATCAACATTGGAAAGATTTAATTGCTGCAGTTAAGTTTAAAGATATGCCCGGCTTTGGAACATTTCACAAAGGTCATATTGCATTGCAGGGAACTGAGAATGGAAAAATATGGTTTAGAAATATCAGGATAAAAGAACTTTAAAATACGCTCATCAAAAAAAACCTTGGCAGGTTTACACGATATAAATATCAACTGATTCAAGACATAATTCATCAATCAATAAAAATATTCATTCATGGAAAATGATAAAGAGACATCTGCTGAAAAAGAAATAAGTCGTAAAGATTTTATTAAAAATGCAGCACTTGCAACAGCAGGATTTTATATTGTTCCGCGCCATGTATTAGGCAAAGGATTTGTTGCGCCAAGCGATAAATTATATATCGCTGCTGTTGGTTGCGGCGGCGAAGCAGAAAATGATATTCATCATTACGCAACAGCACCAAAAAAGAATGCAGTGATTTCGCATTTGTGTGATGTTGACGATAGAATGGCTGCACCGAGACGTAAAGAATTTCCACAGGCAAAATTTTTTCACGACTGGAGAGAAATGTTTGAAAAAGAAAGTAAAAATTTTGATGCCGTTACAGTCGCTATTCCCGATCATAACCACGCAATTGTTGGGTTAAGCGCTATGCAATTGCATAAACATTTATATCTTCAAAAACCTTTAACGCATGATATATATGAAGCACGTATTCTTACACAAGCTGCTGCAAAATATAAAGTAGTTACACAAATGGGCGACCAGGGTGCATCTTGTGAAGGTGTGCGTACCATGCGTGAATGGTTTGAAGCAGATTTAATTGGTGATATACATACTGTTTATAACTGGACGAACCGTCCGGTTTGGCCGCAGGGAATTCCGTGGCCAACTGTCCATCCGCCTGTTCCTAAAGAACTGAAATGGGATCTTTGGTTAGGTACTGCGCAGCAGACAGATTATTTTGATAACCTTGTTCCGTTTAACTGGCGCGGCTGGTGGCGTTTTGGTACAGGTGCTTTGGGCGATATGGCTTGTCATATTATTGGTCCTTCATTTAAATTATTAGAGCTTGGTTATCCAACAGAAGTTACCTGCAGCGCAACAACAGTTTATTCAGGCATTTTTAAAGAAGCAGATTTTCCCGAAAGCATTCCCCCATCAAGCAAACTCTGTTATAAATTCAAATTAAAAAATGGGCGTGATTTAAAATTATATTGGATGGATGGCGGCATTGTACCTGATCGTCCGGATGAATTAGATGCAGATGAAAATATGAATGAAGCACTGGCTGATATACCTGCTGAAAACGATTTTGAAGGTGGTAGTTTATTTGTTGGAACTAAAGGAAAAGTTTCGTGTGGTTGGGGCGGAAGTCATCCAAGATTATTGCCGCTTTCATTAAACAAAGATGTAAACGTTCCAAAAAAATATCCGCGTGTAGAAGGTGATATGGATGGTCATTGGTGGCAATGGGTTGATGCATCTATTGCAGGTTATGGAAATATGGAAGTTGATTCGCCTTTTGAAGGATATGCAGGTCCGCTTACTGAAACTGTTTTAATGGGCAACTTATTATTGCGCAGCTTTAATCTTCGCACATCCGTAAAAAGAAAAGATCCTGTATATGGAGAGATGGAAGAAATTGAAACGCCTGGCCGATATATTGCTTATAAATGGGATGGTGAAAATATGCGCATCACCAATTTTGAAGCAGCGAATCAATTTGTAAAAAGAGAATACAGAAAAGGCTGGGGCGAGCTGAAATTATAATACACCGAACAATCAGATAATATATACTATTTATTCTCCGGGAGGCGGAGGTGGTGGCGCTTGCTGATTACCGTTATTATTATCTTCTCTTGGTTGTTGCGGCGGCGGCATGTTACCATCTCTTCCATGTTCAAAAAAAGTAGGCAATTGTCTTTGCTGCGGTTTATTAAAATTCTTTAAGTTGTATGTAAACGTAAGCAATGCATAACGCGTTAAAACTTTTGTTTGCACATCCTGTATATAATTTTCTGTAACATTTCTTACAATACTTACATTCTGGTTCAGTAAATCAAAAACATTAAAACGAATTTCAGCCTGCTTGTTTTTTAAAAATTGCTTTGCAATTGAAGCATTTAACAATGGTACTGAAGTATTATAACCTTCAGAACGGCCTGAATAAGCGGTATAATCAAAATCAGCTTCCAGTAACCAGCCAGATTTTGTATAATATGTTACTTCGGTATTTAAAGCCTGCGAAAAATAATTTTCATTTTGATTTGACTGAACTGAATAACGTGCAATATTATATGTTGGCGTTGCAGAAAAATTCATATCAAAATTATTCTTGAGATTGGTAGTAAATTTTACTGTTTCACCAATGGTATAGTTTTGCGTAAAATTGGTTACATCATTAATTAATGTAACACTTCGATTATTCGTAAGGTTTGTTGTAAAGTTGAGATTTGATTTTGGTTTTTTAAGTTGAAATCCATAATTAAAAAAGGCAGACACATTATAAGTGCCGTTAAGATTTGTATAGCGGATCGTATCTGCACCGGTTACAGGATTTGTAATTACTGCACTTGAAATTTGGTTATGAATAAAGCTTGCATTTACTGTTGCAAAAATATTTCTGAAATGCACATTATCGAATGAATTATACAAAAGCCTGAATGAATGTGTAAACGATTGCTTCAAACCAGGATTACCTATTTCAACATTCAAAGGATCGCTGTTATCAATTACCGGTTGCAATTGTGTAACACCTGGCTGCGCGGTTCTGCCTGAATAATTAAAACGCAGGTTAGAAGTTCTGTTAAAGCTATAACGAAAATTTGCCGTTGGATACATATTGGTATAGCGATTTGTAAGCGTAATATTTTTTGAGCTGTTAATACTTGTAAGATCACCAAACTGAATGCCGTTACCAATGTTTACATTAAGGTTAGTACTTTGTATGCGATAATTAAGTGTAGCGCGGTTTGATGAATATGTATTTTGATATTCATTGGTTAGCAAAGAATCTATTGCACTAAATTTTTGAGTTGCACTGTCAAAATCATACGTTATCCTGTTCGATGTATTTTTATTATAGTTGTAATTATAGTCCAGCTCAAGCTGCGAATGTTTTCCAATTGGCTCGGTATATTCTGCGGTTGAACTTATTCCCTGGCTTTTTGCATCTGATGTATAATGTTGATTGATGTTATACACTGAATCAAGACCATTATTAAAATAATTTGTAACAGAATTATTATCTCCGTTACTATTGTTAGTGTTACCACTGCCATTTACATCAAGCGAAAATGTTCGTCCTTTTTTTTGAAAACGATGACGATATAACATATCAATATTTCCATTATAACCTTCATTATAACTATCTGCCGTTGCATTAGCTTTATTCAGCAAATTTGATGTTCCGCGCGTTGTGCTTGTTGTTGCATGCGATGTATTATTTGTTTGCTGGTAACTTATGTTTGGTCTAATGATAAGTGAGTTAGCAGAATCAAATTGCGTTTCAATGTTTAAGTTTACGCGCTGATTGATTATTCTTCTTACTGATGATTGATCCTGGTTATTAAATATTGAAGTATCATTCGGAACAAAATTTTCCGTCAATGTTTTTTGATCTTTTGAAGTAAGCAGGTTATTATAAAAATAACTTCCATACACATTTGTATTTTTTCCCCATTGATCTCGATAATTTAAACCGGCCGCAGCGGTTGTTACTATTCCACCATTGGTATTATTTGCATTTAAACTTTGCAGTTGTTGTAATCCGCCGCCGCTGCCACTTCTACCACCTCCGCCACGATTTCCACCACCAAAACCACCGCCTCTTCCACCGCCACCGGAACTACCTAAAATATCCTGTGGTGTAAAATTTTGCTTGTTTGTATTATTTAACTGCCCAATAAAACTTATCTGCTGATTGCCTTTAAAAATATTAAAATTGGTAGCCGCATTATATAGACTTTTATTGCCTGCACCTGCAACAAATTTTCCAAATACGCCACTATTTTTTTTGGTAATAATGTTTACTGTTTTAACCCGGGTACCATCATCAAAACCAGTAAACGCACTTTGATCACTCTGGTCATCGAACACCTGTATTTTTTCTATTACATCACTCGGTAAGTTTTGTGTAGCTGTTCTGGGATCATCACCAAAAAAACGCTTACCATTTACCAATAAACGCTGCACAGTTTCACCCTGCGCTTTTATGTTTCCGCTTTTATCTACATCAACCCCCGGCAACTTTTTTAAAAGATCTTCTGCCGTTGCATTTGGCTTTGTTGCAAAACTGCCGGCACTAAATTCTACTGTATCTTTTTTTATAACAATCGGCGCTGTTTGTACAATCACATCTTGCAGTTCATTCGCCTGTGGCGTTAAATAAATTTGCCCGGCATTTAATGCACTATTACTGCTGTCAATTGTAAAATTTTTAACCCTTGTTTCATAGCCGTTAAAACCAATTTTTAAAATATAATTTGCTGATGGAAGATTGCTTATTGTAAAAGATCCGTCATCGCCGGACAAAACCTGTGTTACTAAAGTTGAATCTGCATGAAGCACGCTTACTGTTGCACGTTTTAAAACCTGGTGTTCTGATGTATCTCTTAATTGTCCTTTTATTGATCCGGTTACAGCAGTCTGCGAAAACACTATTTGTGCTGTAAAAAATAAAATACCTGCAAAAAGTAATTTTCGTAACATACAAAAGTTTAATAAGCAGGATATGATTGCAAACTTTATACTTATGTTTAAAAGAAAAAAACTAAATGCGACTAAAGGCAAAAATTTAGCGGGAAAAAAAGAATATTATAAGTAACAGGTAGCTTTATACGCATACAAAAAATCCATAAAAAAAGGCTCTCACACAAAAGCCTTTTTTATTTTATAGTTAAGCATATTAATTAACAGGTATCTCCTGCTGCAGTGTTTCTTTACCCGGTATTATGGGTAAGCTTATCTGCATTACACCATCTGCATAATTTGCTTTAATGTTGTTTACATTAATACTTTCATCAATGGTAAAAGTTCTTTCAAAGCCACCACGGCTATATTCTTTTTTAATAAATTCAGGATGTGGTAATCCTTCCGGCGGTATATAAGAAACGGTAAGTTCAGTGCCTTTTGTTTTTAAGCTAAAATTTTCTTTAACGCGTCCTGGTGCAAACACCATTAACTCGTAACTGCTTTCTGTTTTGTAAACATTTACCGGTGCACGAAAGTGCGATTGCATAAATGCATAATTGCGTCTGCCGCGTTCAAAGTGCGGCGCCCATGTTTGTTTGTGATACATAAATTTTCTTTTTAAATTTTATAACTGATTAATAATTGTGTGTTGATGAATCGGACTTTGAATGTTCTTTATCATTGTTGCGATAATTATAACAATGGTGATATCCTTCGGGATAAAAATATCTGTTATGATGATAATTCCATGATCTGCCAAAAGCATAATTCAAACTAACGATAGTAAGTATGGCAGATATCAGCCCTATAAAAAACAAATTTTTTCTTTGCATAAATATAATTTTAAATAAAGTTTATTAAGCTACAGGCTGCGCTGCAAACAATTCGTTTTCCATTTTTTTTATAAATACTTTACGTTCATCGTCACTCATACTTTGCCAGCGTTGTGTGTATGAAGGATTCCAGAAAATATTTTTACTGTTATCGCTTTGCCAATGTCGTCTTCTCAATTTACCGTGGGCAAAAAGGCGTATTGCAAAAAATATAAAGAAGAAAATAAAAAAGAACCGAAAAGGAAATGGTATAAAGAATGCAGCGGCTCCTGCGAGTACGCCTATCAAGATTGCTTTTAAAATTTGTGTTGTTTTCATATTATTTATTTCATGTTCAATTAAGAAGACGAACTGCAAAGAGTTTTACGCTAAAATTTCTCAAAAAAATAATACAACCTTTAAAAGTTTTTATAAACCGCGTGTTACGAATCAATAGCTTTGTTGCATTCACCAATATCTCTGTAAGCATGGAAGTTTTTTCTATTTTGTTTTATGTTACCACTGCTGTTCTTGTTCTCATTATTGTTTGGAAAACGTATTTGTTTATAAATAAAACTTCATCCCACAGGTACACAAACTGGTTTATGTTTGATAAACATCATATCTATAATTCCAGCAGTGAGAAAACGGCTAAAGCAAAAAAAACGCAAAACACTTTAAGCCTGGTTATCCTTATTTTTATAGTTATAGACCTTATATTTTTATTGATGGTATATAATAATAACCTTTAATTTTTTATGAAGAGCTGGAGCAAAATATATAGTACAGATAATTATGCAGAAGCCAGCATAATTAAAGGCATGCTTGAAGAAAATAATATACAGGCAATTCTTTTAAATAAGCAAGACAGCAGTTATTTACTCTTTGGAGAAATTGAATTATATGTATCTGTACATTTTAAAGATGTAGCTATACATCTTGTAAATAATATTCTTTTAAATTAATTTATCACTCCATAATTTTTCTAACAATTAATTATTCTTTCTTATAACTTCATACGCTTTAATACAGCGTTATGAAGCGATTTTTATTTATTAGCTACATGCTGATTTTTACAAAGCTGCATGCACAAATCATTACAGGATTTTCTAAAAACAATACTGCAGCACAGTTACAAACAGAACAACAATTTAATTCAGCGCTTGATGCTGCGCATATTGGCGCAACCATAAAACTGCTTTCTTCAAAGCCGCATAATTTAGGTTCAGCAGGTAGCAAAGAAGTTGCAGATACAATTCTCAGTCGTTATAAAAGTTATGGCTTTGATGCGCACATAGAAAAATTTACCGTTTTATTTCCAACACCAAAAACAAGGTTGCTTGAAATGAATGCGCCTGTAAAATATAAAGCGCTGTTAAAAGAACTGGCTCTAAAAGAAGATGCAACATCCGCACAAGAAAATCAATTACCAACTTATAATGCATTCAGTGCTGATGGTGATGTAACAGCGCCGCTTGTATTTGTAAATTATGGCTTACCCGAAGATTATGATAAGCTTGCTGAAATGGGTATTGATGTAAAAGGAAAAATTGTTATTGCAAAATATGGCAGAAGCTGGCGCGGCATAAAACCAAAAGTTGCACAGGAACATGGTGCTGTGGGTTGTATTATTTACAGTGATCCTATGGGCGATGGTTATTTTCGAGGAGATGTGTATCCGAAAGGCGCATTTAAAAATGAATTTGGTGTGCAGCGTGGCAGCGTAATGGATATGCCAATTTATCCCGGAGATCCGTTAACGCCGGGCGTTGGTGCAGATAGCAGCGCTAAGCGCATTGCTTCACATAATGATGCAACTAATCTTTTAAAAATTCCCGTTCTGCCTATCAGTTATCACGATGCAAAACCTTTGCTTGAATCTTTGGATGGACCTGTTGTGCCCGATGGCTGGCAAGGTGCTTTGCCTTTTACTTATCATATTGGTACAGGAAAAACGCAGATACATTTAAAGCTTGAATTTAACTGGAACCTGGTGCCGTGTTATGATGTTATTGCCATGATAAAAGGTGCTCAATTTCCTGATGAATGGGTGATGCGCGGTAACCATCATGATGCATGGGTTAATGGTGCAGGTGATCCTATCAGCGGGCAATCTTCTATGTTGGAAGAAGCAAAAGCAATTGGCGAATTATTAAAAACCGGATGGAAACCCAAACGTACAATAGTGTATTGTTCGTGGGATGGTGAAGAGCCTGCATTATTGGGTTCAACCGAATTTGCAGAAGAACATGCTGCAGAGCTGCAGCAAAAAGTTGTAACCTATATTAACAGCGATGAAAATGGAAGGGGCTTTTTATCTGCTGGTGGTTCGCAGGCTTTGCAACCACTTATGGAAGAAATTTCAAAAAACATAATTGATCCGCAAACGCATGTTTCTGTTTTTGAAAGATGGAAAGCGAACAAACTGGTAAACGCATTATCAGCAAAAGCAAAAAAAGAAATATTAAATGATAGTGCTTTAGCATTAGAACCTTTAGGCAGCGGTTCTGATTATTCCCCATTTTTACAGCATCTTGGCGTGCCTTCTTTAGACCTCGCTTATGGCGGTGAAGATGCTGGCGGAGAATACCATTCAATCTACGATTCGTACGATGATTACCGGCGTTTTAAAGATCCGGGTTTTGCATATTGTTTAACGCTGGCACAAACTGCAGGTAATGCTGTTTTACGTTTAGCAAATGCTGATGTGCTGCCTTTTAATTATGCTGATCTATATAAAAATGCTAATACTTATGCAACAGAATTAATAAGTTCTATGAATGATATGCGCGAATCAACCATAATAGAAAATGAATTACTGAATAAAAAAGAATATCAGCTTGCGGCAGATCCAACAAAAACATTTATCGCACCAAAACCAAAATCTGAAGTGCTATATATTGATTTCAGCAGTTTGCAAAATGCTTTAATCATTTTAAAAAATAATGCTGATAGCTTGAATATAGAATTGAAAATGTATAACGCAAAACCAATTCCTGAAAATATAAATATAGAATTATATAAAGGCGAGCAACAACTTTTAATACCAGGTGGTTTACCAAGAAGAGGCTGGTATAAACATAGTTTATATGCGCCAGGATTTTATACCGGTTATGGTGTAAAAACTTTGCCTGGCATTCGCGAAGCTATTGAGCAACGCAACTGGAAAGAAGCGCAGGATGAAATTAGTATAACCGCTGATGCAATTAAACGGCTTGCCAGTTATTTATTGCAGGCGCGTATCTTGATGAACGATTAAAAGAATAGGTTTAAAAAAAGTAAATTGAAAAACTAATCATTACCCGTTTGATTTTACAACGCCATATTCCGTTTTTAAAAGCAGTGCTGGTGCATAGTTTAACCGCATTTGGCGGACCGCAAGGGCACATAGGAATGATGATAAAAAACTTTGTTTACCGCAGGCACGATGTAACAGAAAAAGAATTATTAGAGTATAACGCTTTTTGCCAGATGTTGCCCGGCGCATCTTCTACACAAACCTTAACGCTAATTGGTTATAAAAGAGGCGGCATTCCGCTTGCAATAATTACATTACTAATCTGGATTACACCAGCAAGCGTAATAATGGGTTTGCTTTCTTTTTTATTACGTTATATCAACGACAGACAAGCAGTTGCCAATGTGTTTAGTTTCATTCAACCTATGTCTGTTGGTTTTATCGCATTTTCTGCATACAGAATGTCAAAGCATGCCATAAATAATACCATCACAATTATTATAATGATATCGGCATCTGTTATCACTTTTTTATTGTTTAAAACAGCGTGGGTTTTTCCCAGTATCATTATTGCAGCCGGTATATCAACAAATTTTAGCAGGAAGCGTATTCCGCAGCAGAAAATTCCTTCTAAAAAAATAAAATGGGCTAACATACTTATTTTTTTAGCCGTGTTTATACTTGCCGGCTTTATAAGTGAAACGGCAAGAAAAGAAAACTGGAAGAACAGAGGTCCATATAATTTGTTTGAGAACTTTTACAGATTTGGAAGTCTTGTGTTTGGCGGCGGCGATGTTCTGATTCCGATGATGTATCAGCAATATACTGTAAGACCATTAACAGAGCATACCGAAAAAAATAATCCGGGCGCTTTAAAAACAGATAAAGAAGATTTTCTTACAGGCGCCGGAATGGTTAGAGCTATACCTGGACCAGTTTTTTCAATTGGTGCATTTGCAGGCGGAATATTATTAAGCAAAGATGGTTTTAATATACAGGTACTGGGTTGTGTTATTGGAGCGATTGCACTTTTTTTACCAAGCCTTTTATTAGTACTTTTCTTTTTCCCGGTATGGAATAATCTAAAAAGATATGTCGCTATTTATCGTTCACTCGAAGGAATAAATGCTTCTGTAGTTGGTATTATGATTGGCTCAACATTGTTTCTATTAAAGGTTGTAACAATTGATATAACAACAAGCATAACATTATCATTTTTAAATTTTCTTATTATTGTTGCCACTTTTGTTTTATTATCATTTACAAAAATTTTACCTCAACTTGTTCCGCTGCTATGTTTAATTTTTGGACTTATTTATAATTATATTTAATGATGTCTTTATCCTAACATCAGTAATTTATAATCTGTTTGTAAAGCATTAGCAAGATTGTCTTATTAGTCATTCTATAATTGTAATTTTTTTGCATGCACGGTTTTTGCGTGATACTATTTTCAAAATAAATCTTATGCAAACAACAGAAAATAAAGTTGCTTATATAACGGGCGGCTCAAAAGGAATTGGTTTAGGCATTGCGCAAAAATTATTAAACAGTGGTATGCGTGTTGCTATTACAAGCCGGCATATTGATGATGCAAAAAAATCTGCACAATCTTTAACGCAGGATGATTCAAAAATACTTGCGCTGGAATCTGATGTTAGCTCGCTTGAATCACAAACGGAAACAGTAAAAAAAATTATAGAACACTTTGGTCAGCTTGATGTATTGGTTGCCAATGCGGGTGTTGGTCATTTTGCTTCTATTGAAGATTTAACTGCGGAACAATGGAAAAGCACCATCGATACAAATCTTACCGGTGTATTCAACAGTGTAAAAGCTGCGCTGGCATCATTAAAAAAATCCAAAGGATATATTATTACAATTGCCAGTCTCGCAGGCACTAATTTTTTTGAAAATGGTTCTGCATATAATGCAAGCAAGTTTGGTTTGGTTGGTTTTTCGCAGGCAATTATGCTTGACCTGAGAAAGCATGATATTAAAGTAACTACAATTATGCCCGGCTCTGTTGCTACAGCATTTAATGATCATGAAGTAAGCGATAAAGACGCATGGAAAATTCAACCGGAAGATATTGGCGAAGTTGTAGCAAACATATTAAATATGCATCCGCGTGTTTTGCCAAGTAAAATAGAAGTAAGACCGTCTAAACCGGGCAAATAATTTAATCAATTTAAAAATATAAAAATGAGAAATACAAAAGTTTGGTTTATTACAGGTGCATCAAAAGGCTTTGGAAGAATATGGGCGGAAGCTGCACTAAAGCGTGGCGATAAAGTTGTAGCCACAGCGCGCAACACAGATACATTAAAAGCATTGGTTGATGAATTTGGTGATCTGGTTTATCCGCTTCAGCTTGATGTTACAGAATACAATAAAGCATTTGAAACGATTAAAAAAGCGCATGAACATTTTGGAAGATTGGACGTATTAATTAATAATGCCGGTTATGGTTTATTCGGAACAATTGAAGAAATAACACAAGAACAGGCACGCAAACAAATTGAAACAAATGTTTTTGGTGCATTATGGGTAACGCAGGCTGCGCTGCCAATTATGCGTGAA
>CAXSDU010000013.1:25456-35823 GCA_964236165.1 uncultured Parafilimonas sp.
GACATATTTTACAGGTATCAAGCATTGGTGGAATTGTTGCCTTTCCAAATCTTGGTATGTATCATGCTTCTAAATGGGCGCTGGAAGGTTTAAGCGAAGCGCTTTCAAAAGAAGTAGCTTCATTTGGTATTCACGTTACATTGATTGAGCCGGGAGGATTTTCAACAGATTGGGCAGATGACTCTGCTGTTCATACAACACAGATTTCTGCGTATGATAAATTGCGTGAAGAAATAACAAAGTGGAGAACAGGTATGAAGCGTGGCAAACCCGAAGCAACAGCAGATGCTATTTTAAAAATTGTTGAAGATCCTAATCCGCCATTGCGCATATTTTTAGGTGAATCACCCATTAAACTGGCAAAAGAAAGTTACGCGCAGCGCATTGCTAACTGGGAAAAATGGCAACCGGTTTCTGAAGCAGCACAGGGTAATTAACACGCAGAAAATTTAACCGGTTCGTTTGGCTATTAGCGGGCAATTGAAAAAATTATCTGATCAACATTTATCAATCACTTTTAATAATTGCAATTACAGAACATGAAGTTGATATGATTGATGCAATTGTTCTTACAAGATGATAATTGTTCCAGGAAGATTCAAAGAGTTTTCTTTGTGCGGAAATTTGATCTGCGGAAGCATTGGTAATATCAAATTCATCTAAACCATTATTTAAAGGAATATTACCCAGCGCAGTAACACCAATCACACCAATGATATAAACAAGTGTTGCCGCCAGCATAAAATAAAAACATGCCGGGGAAGCATGTGTTTTGGAATACCATGTTGCTACAGGCAAAATAATTAATGTACCCATAAAGCTGATAAAGAAATATGGATTCTGAATTTCTTTATTAATGGATTGCATGGCTTTTAAATATTCGCCATTACTAAGTTTACTTAAACCCGGATTTACAGAACATGCATATCCATATAATAAACCCATAATTAAAGCTGATAATAAAACCGATAAAAACAGTAAGGTGTTTTGTACAGTAAACATTTATTAAAGTTATGCAACGCAATAATTAGCAAATTAATTTTATGATTGAATGATTATTTTAATTAGCTTAATGTTATTACCAATTGCCGGATGCACCTGCGCCGCCGCTGCTTCCGCCACCAAATTGAATGCCTTTTGCAGGAATAGTTTTATAAGTTGATTGAACTGCTGTTAATCCTTCTGCAGTTATAATTTCTTTATGTAAAGATGTATTTGAATTTGATGTAAAACCGTATTTGCTGTTCTTGAAAAAACGCATACCTGCGTACCCGGTAATTATCATAATGCAACCGCCGCCAATAAACCATATTTCTCCACTTACAAAAGGATAGAAGTAAAAAATTGTTATAGCTGTTATAACAAGTGTAAGAAATCCTATCCTTAAAAAAATAATTTTATTCTTTATAAAACCATACGAAATATATAATACAGGAATGATAAGATTAAGTATAAATAATGTGACGAAATAAGTTTTTCCAACAATTATATTTTCAGGAAATATTGTATTGCTTAATTGTGTTACTACATACATATTGCATGAAATATAAAAGCCCGCTAACGTAGCAATACACAGCATATTAAAACACTTGTCATAAAAACTAAACTGACTTTTCGCTTTCATTGAACGTTGTATTTTATATAGCAACGCAGATGTAAGCATGATTATAAAAGGTGAATAAAGAATATATATTTCACCGGCGTGCTTACACAAAATGCACACAAGCGTTACAAATGTTATGTAAGCAACTAATGTCATAAACGAATCTGTAAATCGTGTGCAAAGCCATATTGCAGGTATTAGTATTGTTATACAAATCCATACATCCTGGTTAGCATAACTATTATTAAAAAACATTCCTGCAAAAAAAATAATAGTAAATACCTGCAGTGTATTATCAATTCCCGCGTTATAATATTTTTTTCGCTTAACAAAATATTCAAGCAGTCCATAACAAATAAGAAACATAAAAAACACAACACCTGTAATAATATCATCTGATGAAGAATAGGTAATCAGAAAAAAAAGTGCAGCAGCAAATGTTACACATACAATACACAGCAACGAAAGCGCAATGCGTATAAAAAAGTTAGGCGTGTAAAGTTTGCTGGGATAAGCTGTTTTAATTTTTTCATTACTGTCCTTGCTCAAAATACCAATATCAAAAGCTTCATCAGCTTCCTGTTGTATATATTGGTTAGTAAGATCGGTTGCGCTATAACTATGCATGTTGATGTAAAACTTTATTGTAATAAATTAATAGCCTTATTAAAGCAATGCCTGATGCGATAAACCAGATTATATAAAAGTAAAAAGCGCCGGCGTTGCCAAATAAGGGCAGCAGCCTGAAAATAATATAACAAAAATCAATATAACTGTACAGTAACGTTATCACCAGAAAATAAAACGATTTCCTCCCTATAGCATGCCGCCACATAAAAAAAGTTGTTGCAAGTATGAATGCAAACCATATCAGGTATAAAGTTTCATAATAAAACATGCCCGCCAGCAACGATATAAATAATAGATGAATTGAAAAATTTCTGTAGGTATAACTAAAATGCGCTTTGAAATTATATTTCTCTGAAAGAAGCGCAATTATAAATAAGCCAATGCCCAAAACAATACCTGCATATATAAGATGCGGATTTGAAAAATCATTATCGCGTATAAAATTTAATGGCGCTACGGCAATACCTGCCCATGCTGCAAGGTTAGTTACTGCCATGCTTAATACTCCGATATGATCAAAATAATATGCTGCTAAAAAAACCAAAACCATTGGTATAAATGTAGCCATGCCCCATCTGTTACCGAATAAATTAAATTGAAATTGCAGGTAAGCTGTAAGCGTAAGTAATAACAAGCAGCCAAGTAATAATATATAGTCAACAAAAGTGATTGCGCTTATTTGCTTACCTGCAGAAAAACCGGTTGTTTTTTTAAAACAAAAAATGAAACAGGAAATGCAAAGCAGCGCAATTATAGCAACAACAATTCCGTGCCCGATGCTGTCAATGTTTTTATATATGATTACACCAACGCCTGTAGAAAATAAAATAATACCAACGTATAATAATGTATGCAAATCGGCATACAAAGAAACAGGTTGTTTAAGCTGTTCATTTAAGGCAGCATGTTCTTCGCTGGTTATTAATTCTTCGTCATATAATTTTTGAATATGTGCAGGCAGCATTATGTACAAACAGTTATTTTGATGTTATAAAGAAATATTCTTGCTGAATATAAAACAAATCATTTGACTGTGATGAATATTGTTTATAGCTGCGTTGTACATAAAATAAATAAGTATAAAAACTTAACTTGTAACAATTTATTTGCTCACATTAAAACCTAATATATGGAAACAAATATAAATGCGCCTTCAATAAAAAATACGCATAAGGATATCCCGGGAAATCCATCAACTGCAAAAAGCAGCATAATAAAATTAAATAACAGAAGCAATGGAAAACCGTTACAATTATTATCAGAAGAAGACTGGAAATTCTGGATTGAAACGGTTATATCGTTATAAAAAATGCTGTACCTGCAGAACAGGTAAAACGCTTAGCAGATTTTCTTTGGGAATTTGAAGAAAAAGATCCAAACAATTCTGAAACATGGTATGCGCCGCCACGCGCAGAAATGAAAATGAAAGAACTAACTAATACCGGAATGGTTGAAGTTTATAATCATCAATACTTATGGGATAACCGGCAATGCCCGAAAGTGCACCAGGCATTTACTGATATATGGGGAACAGAAAAATTGTGGGTTACAATTGACCGTGCAAATTTGAATTTACCCATTTGCCCGGGTTACGAGTATAAAGGTTTTATTCATTGGGATTATGATCCTGAAACAAAGCCGCAAAATGTACAAGGTGTTTTGGCACTTGCCCATCAAACGGATGAAAATACGGGCGGCTTTCAATGCGTACCAGAATTATTCAGAACGTTTGAAACATGGAAATTAACGCAGCCCGAAGACCGTGATCATTTTAAGCCGGATGTTACAGGTTTTGAAATTGTAAAAGTAAAAATGAATGCAGGTGATCTATTAATTTTCAACAGTCTGCAACCGCATGGAATAAGAGCAAATACAAGCAATAATAAAGTGCGGCTTGCACAATATATTTCTATGATGCCTGCGGAAGAAGACAATGAAGAGCTGCTCCAGTGGAGAATCTCTTCATGGAAAGAAAAACGCGCACCTGAAGGTTACGCATTTCCAGGCGATCCAAGAAAATGGGAACAAACAAAATATTCAACGGCAGAATTATCAGATCTTGGCAAGAAATTATTAGGGCTTGACAAATGGTAATTATAAAAAACCTCAATACCTTTTAAGCAGAATTTCTTCCGGCATTAATTATTCCGAATGAACAACGCATTGCAAGTTTTTCATATTTTTCTTTTGCAGGTGTTTGGTCTTTTGTTTCGCGCACTTTAATTAATGCATATTGTTGTATGGTAACAAGTGGCAATACTATCCGTTCACGCATTTGAATACTTGAATGTTCAACCGGATAATCCTGCATTAAAAATTCGTTACCTGTAAGTTTATTCAGCAACGCATTTGTTAATTTAAATTCGTTGTACATCATGTACCATAACTTTCCATATCGCGGATGATCTGCCAGATATCTTGTAAGCGGAAAGAAACATTTCATCATCGCCATTTCGCAATTATCTATCAGTGTTCTGAAGAAAAGAGAATTTTTATAAAGCTGCTGTACATATTTTAATTTGCCTGCATCTTCTGCTTTTTTTAATGCCGTACCCACACCATAATAACCTGTTACGTTTTGTTTCAACTGGCTGAAAGAACCAACAAAAGGTATAGCACGCAAATCTTTTAATGCAAGCCCCGAATTTTTTCCGCGCTTCGTTGGCCGGCTTCCAATATTAGTTTCCGCATAATAACGTAACGGACTAATTTCCGCTAAATAATCTACAAATGCAGGATGATTTTTTAATTGCAAATAACTGTTATAACTATCTTCTGAAAGTTGTTTCAGTAAACGTTCCTCGCTTCTGCCAAGTGTACTTTCTTTTGATGAAAAAAGATCGTTTGAAATACCTGCGTGTATTAATTGTTCAATATTAAACTGCGCAGCATTAATGGTTCCGAAATTAGAACTAACAGTTTGCCCCTGTACCGTTAATTGAATTTCTTTGTTTGAAATATCGCGCCCCATTGATGCATAAAACTTATGTGTTTTACCACCACCGCGTGCAGGCGGTCCTCCCCGGCCATCAAAGAAAATTACTTTTATATCATAACTTTTAGAAATACGCGTAAGCTCTTCTTTAGCTTTATAAATACTCCAGTTCGCCATTAAATAACCGCCATCTTTTGTGCCGTCAGAAAAACCAAGCATTATTGTTTGTGTGTTATTTCGCTGCTTAACATGTTGCCTGTAAATTTTATTGCTGTATAATTTTTTCATGATGGAAGCTGCACGTTGCAGGTCATCAATCGTTTCAAATAATGGAACAATATCAACAGTTATATCTTGCTTTTTCCATCCGTTTAATAAGAATAAAGTGTATACTTCAATTATGTTTAATGCGCTGTTGCATTGACTTATTACATAACGGTTGCATCCTTCAGCGCCATTTTTTTGTTGAATGATTTTTATCGCTGCAACAGATTTTATAGTATCATTCAACAAATCATTTTCAGGAAAATTTATTTCTGTTTTAGTAACCTGTAATAAAGTATCTATTTTTTTATCTTCATTAAAAGATGTATAGTTTTCGGGTAAAATTTTAAGTGTAGAAAGCTCTGCAAATAATTTTGTATGAACAGTACTTTCCTGGCGTATATCAAGCGAAGCGAAAAACAAACCAAATACTTCAGCTTTATATAAAAGATTATAAACCGAATTAACGAATAAGCTGTTATGATCTGCTTCAAGCAGTGTTATAATTTTTTTAAGAACATCAATTATTTCCTTTTGTGTAATTGGTTCTGCAGTTACGTTATACAAATTGTTGTATAGTTTGTCTTCAAGCTGCGCAATCAAATCTTCAACACCTTTAAAGGTAAGCCTGCGTTTTAACCATCTTGTGTTTTTATGATATGAACGCAACACGCCTGTGCGTAAGGTTTCTGCCACTTTTAAAGTAATATCCGTTGTAACAAATGGATTGCCATCTCTGTCTGCACCCGGCCAAAAACCCATACGTATAAGATGATGCTTTACCTGGTCGGTTTCTTTAAATTCATTTTTAAATGTTGACATAATATTGCCAATAGCATCGTAAAATACATTTTCAAGAAACCATAATAAACTCACAGCTTCATCATAAGGTGTTGGCTTTTTCTTTTTTAAAAAAGGTGTTTTACCTAATTGCTGCAGGTAAACATTTACTACTTCTGTGTCTTCCTTTTCAAGTGCATGCGAAAGATCATTTATTATACCTAAAACTTCTCCGGGATAAAATTGTGTTGGATGCGCCGTGAGTACAATGCGTACTGAAAAATCATTTAGCTTTTTTATAAACAAGTCTTCTTTCTGCATTTGAGAAATTTGTGCGCACAATTGCTTTACAGTTCCTGCTCCGCTAAGATCGTTTACCTGCGCAAATGCAGCATCTTCCAATGCATCAAACAAGGTAACCTGCCTTTCTGCATATTGTACGAAACGAAATAAAAGATCTATGCGTTCTTCTTCTTTTTCGTACGTGGTATTCTGTGCTAAAAATTTATCTATAATTTCAGACGGGCTTAAATTTTTATTGTAGCCTTCTTCGCAATGCAATAAAAAAAGGGAAAGCAATACGCCTGTTTTTTCTATACGATGAAACGGCAATGAAGTAAATAAACTATTATACAACTGGAATTTTAATGCAACCCTGTTTCTAAATTCCTGCATTGATGCCGTTGAAGATTTACTCATAGTTGTTATAATTCAATATAAATATTGATGGCATGCAACGCCGATGAAGATAAATAAAATAATTAAAGTGGAAGATGAGGATGTAAAAAAATTATAAAAGATTTAGCTGGTTACGCACACCGGCTTTGGCAAAAATTAATGCTTTTCCGTAGTCTGGAATGCGTACACGGTTCTCTAAAATTTTTGCAGGTTTAAGCCTCTTGATTTTTTTAAATAACGATAGATAATATTTATATGCTACATAAACACCAAACCTTGCTTTTACAGGCAATATTAAAATGCCTTGATAAGCATTATCAAAATCGCGCTGAATATCTTCTTCAATTTGTTTTTTATCAGCGCAACTGAATTTTTTAAAATTGCATGCGGGAAAATACATGCGATGCAGTTGCTCGTTATCAGTTTTTATATCACGTAAAAAATTTACTTTCTGAAATGCAGCACCCAAGCTTTGTGCATAAGCTTTTAAGTGATTGTACATTTTTTTATCACCTTCACAAAAAATATAGAGGCACATTAACCCAACAACTTCTGCACTGCCATAAATATATTCTTTGTATAAATCTTCGCTGTAATAACTGGTTTTAAGATCATATTGCATACTGCGAAAAAATGCATCTATCAGTGAAATATCAAGCTGGTATTTATTAACTGTTCTCTGGAAACTGTGTAATATTGGGTTAAGGCTTATTTCTGTTTCAATAGCTTTATGCGTTTCTGTACAAAAAGATTGCAGCAAATTTTCTTTATCATAATCATGAAATGTATCAACAATCTCATCTGTAAAACGGACCAAACCATAAATATTATGAATATCAGCCCGGATATCTTTATGCAACAATTTAATAGCGGATGCAAATGAAGTGCTGTAGTTCTCTGTAGTAATTCTACTGCAATCTTCACTGGTTTTATTGAACAAATGCATCATAAAAACAAAAAATAAGTGAATACTTTTTTAAATTTATTTAAATAACGCAAAAATTAGTTGATTGTTTAATTAAATAATTTAATTATTTGGTTGCTAACAATTTCGCCGCTTATTAATGCAGGAGGCACACCGGGACCCGGTACCGTTAATTGCCCGGTGTAAAAAAGATTTTTTACTTTTTTATTTTTAATTGAAGGTTTTAAAATTGCTGTTTGCATTAATGTATTTGCCAAACCATATGCATTTCCTTTATATGCATTATAGTCATGTACAAAATTTGTGTAGCCAAAAGATTTTTTAAAAATAATATGCGATTTTACTTCCTGATTAATTTTTTTTTCAAACCGCTTGATAATTTTATCAAAATAGTATTCACGCAGCTCTTCTGTATCATCTGAAAGACCAGCCGCTACAGGAATAAGAAAAAAAAGATTTTCGCACCCTGGCGGAGCTAAAGATTCATCTGTTACAGAAGTTGCGCTTACATAAAACAAAGGATCAGCAGGCCATTCTTTTGTAGTATAAATCTCATTTGCATGTTGCTCAAAGGAAGTATCGAAAAACAAAGAATGATGCAAAATGTTTTCAAGTTTTTTATTCAAGCCAACGTAATATAAAATACAGGAAGGTGCCATTGTTTTTTTACTCCAATAATTTTCAGAGTAATTCCTGTATTGCGCAGGCAATAATTTATTTTCTGTAAAATGATAATCTGCATTTGATATTACAACATCAGTCTTAAAAAAAATGTGCTCATTATTTTTTTCTGTTGAAACACCAGTTGCATTTGCATCTTCAATCTTAATAGCAGTAGCATTCGTATTAAAATTAAATTGTACATCAAGCTCAAGCGCCAGTTTATACATTGCATCAACAATACTATACATGCCGCCTTGCGGAAACCATGTGCCGCCTTTTATATCAGTATAATTCATTAAGCTGTACAGCGCCGGAATTTTATCGGGCATTGCGCCTAAAAATAAAACAGGAAAACCAAGCAGTTGCTGTAGCTTTTTATTTTTAAAAAATTTCTGAATATGATTTTGTATTGAGCTAAAAACATCCAGTTTAAAAATACCGGTTAAAAGATCTGTATCTAAAAATTCAGCAAGAGATAAACCAGGTTTAAAAACAAGCTTCTGCATACCAACTTTATATTTATAAGCAGCTTCGTTTAAAAATTTATCCAGCTTTTTAGCTGAGCCAGGTTCTAAATTTTCAAATAAATTTCTTAGTGAATCATAATCTGCAGAAATATCTGTACTGTTGTCTTTCCAATAAATTCTATAAGAAGGATCGAGCCGTTTTAGTGTATAATAATCTAGAACGCTTTTATTAAACTGGTTAAAAAATCTTTCAAAAATATCCGGCATCCAATACCAGCTTGGACCCATATCAAACGTAAAACCTCCAGTTTTTAATTGCCTTGCCCGACCGCCGGGTTGCTCATTTTTTTCAATTATTGTAACCTGCCAACCAGCTTTTGCCATAAAGCAAGCAGCAGAAAGACCAGCGAATCCACTACCAATTATAGCAACGTTTTTTTCTTTCACATTGCAAATATCAATAATGATCTATTTGCGCTTTTAAAAGTTTCCGTGCAAAATGAATTCGGCTTTTAATAGTGCCGAGCGGTTCATGCAGCATGCCTGCAATTTCATCGTATTTAAAACCATCGTAATGCAGCATAAAAGGTGATTTAAAAATTTCAGGCAGGTTATTAATCAGCTTATTTATTTCCTGCATATTTAAAGAAGCAATGGCATCGTTTACTGAAATTGTTTTGGCAGAATTAAGCAGTAATTCATTTGGTGTGCCATCAAGTATCGTATTTTGTTTTGATTTTTTGCGGTAATTATTTATGAAGATATTACGCATGATGGTATAAAGCCATGCCTTAATATTTGTACCTATGCTGTATTTGTCTTCATTGGCAAGCGCCCTGTATAAAGTTTCCTGGAAAAGGTCTTTTGCTTCTTCTGAATCATGCGTAAGCGTTATTGCAAAAGGCTTTAAAAATTCAGCATTGCGCAAAAGCATTTGTGTAAAATTTATAGCTGGCATGTTTATTCAAATTGATTGTGAACCGTAAATTGTGGCAATCAATTGTTCCTGCAAAATATTCACCAAATTTTATTGAGCAACTTTTTCTATACGAATACCTGCATTTAAAATATTTTGCAGCGGATCTTCACGCATAATTTGCATGAGTGAAAATTTATATGAGCCTGCACGTAAATGTATCGGTTGCCTGTTCATAAGTAATCTTTGTTCAATTATATCATCCATTGAATGGCCCAGCCAGCCATTACCTGTTGCCAGTTGTATATTTAAGCGTTGCGTTGTAGTTGTATCGTTTGGAAAAGCTGCCGTTAGATTAATCCAGATATTATTAAAATGATAAGATTCTGAGTGCCGTAAAACAAAATAAATATTGTAATAAGCTGAAGTATCTTTTAGGATAGAAGTAAAATTTAACCGAAGATTACTATTCCATTCATGTTTTGGTAATGGAACCGTTTGTTCAT
>CAXSDU010000013.1:35833-50142 GCA_964236165.1 uncultured Parafilimonas sp.
AAATCAATTGTGTTGCAGGATTGCACCAAAATAAACAGACTTAAAAAAAAGATACTGAATTTTATTAAACGCATACTAAAGCACGTTTAAAATTTGTTCTTTGGCTTTTTCTAATTCATCTTTCATCAGCACAACACATTTCTGTATATCGGAATCGTACGCTTTTGAACCGGTTGTATTAATTTCTCTGCCAATTTCCTGCAGTATAAAAGATAATTTCTTGCCTTTGCTTATTGTTTTTTCTTTAAGCACATCATTAAAATATTCACAATGATTTTTTAAGCGCACCTGTTCTTCGCTAATATCTATTTTTTCAATATAAAAAATCAGTTCCTGCTCAAGCCGGTTAGTATCGTAATTTTCTTTGCCTACATTTTCTTCCAGCTTTTTTTGCAAGCCTTCTTTTATTTTAATTCTGCGTTGCGGTTCCAGCGTTGCAATGGAAGCCTGTTGTAATTCAATATTTGCAATGCGCGTATTTAAATCATCTTCCATACTCTTACCTTCGTCGCGACGGTGTTTGTTTAAATCATTAATAGCTGCCTGTATTACTTCTTTAAATAAATTCCATTCTTCCTCAGTAATAATTTCGGTTGATGGTGCAATTACATCAGGCAGTTTAAGCAAAGTGTTTAAAATATTTTCCTGTGATAATCCAAGTTCTGCAGCCAACACCCGCATAGGTTCATAATAAGATTTTGCCAGCGCAGTATTAATAAATGCACCTTTCTCAGCACCGTTTTGTTTTATAGTAATGATGGATTCTATACTTCCGCGTACAAGCCCTTCATTAATCATGTTCCTTATATCAAATTCATAAGGTTTTAGCAAAGAAGGCATAGCAAGCCGTATATCATATTGCTTACCATTTAATGAACGTAGTTCTGCAATAAAAACTTTTTCGCCAATTAATTTTTCTGCGCGTCCGTAACCTGTCATTGAGTATAGCATAATATTATGTCTGTTACAAAGAAAAGTAATTATTATAAGCTGATGAATTGAATTTAATAACGTGCGGAATTATTAAAGGGGAAGAATATTAGATTTTGCTGCTAAGCAGTTGCAAAATCAATTTCAAAATTTCCTTTTATTCTTTCTATGGGCGGATTGAAATAACCAAATTTTAAATGTGGAAATTCTTCTTTTAATAAAAGCATTAATTGTTTTACACCAATCATTTCGCCGGTTTCTGTGCTATTGATTTTTCCTAAATACCAATCGGGATCTATATTAAAATTGCGCCACTGAATCATGCATAGATCCGTTTCAATAATTAATTTTCGCAACGCTTCATATTCATCAACCGTGTCCGTCATTCCGGGAAAAACAAAATAATTGATACTTGTCCAGCCATTATAATTGCGTACTGTTTTCAGTGTTTCAATTAAATCTTCAAATACATAATTATTAGGTCTGTAATAGGCTGTATAAATATTTTTTTGTGCACTATTCATGCTTACACGAATGCTGTTCAAACCCGCTTCACATAAAGCTTTTACCGCATCGGGTTTAGAACCATTTGTATTTATATTGATGCTGCCATGGTCCGTATGTTTTCTTATTTCAATTATTGCATTGCGTATAGTTTCCCACATAAGCAAAGGTTCGCCTTCACAGCCCTGACCAAAACTTACAATCGGGAAAGGTGCATGTAATAAATGAGGAACAGTGAATTCTGCAATTTCTTCTGCAGTTGGTTTAAAAGTTAGCCTGTCTTGTGTGGAAACAATGGTTTCTTCCTCTGGCTGAAAAGAAATGCAACCAATACAATTTGCATTGCATGCAGGCGATGTGGGAACCGGGCATTCCCATCTGCCTAAAGATAAATTTCTTGCTGCCGGGCAATGATACGTTAAGCAGCAATTATTCATTAAATGATTTACCAAACGGTTATGCGGATAATGCTCTAATAAATATGCAGAACCGTTTTGTATTTTATTTTCATCATAACCAATATGTTCCTGGCGAATATCATTTTCAATGCGCACAGCAGGCACATAAAATTTATTATTTAACCAACCGGCTGCTGTATAACAAAACAATGGAAGCGTTGGTGCATCAGGTAAACTTTCATACGCTGCTAAATATAAACCTGTGTATGCCGGCGGAATAAAAGCAGCAACGGCCCAGCCCTTTTCACACAAGCGCATATTACCATTGCGCACATCAATACCAATTCCTTTTCGACCGGGCAACTCATATAAATTTCCACCTTCGGGTAATTCTATCCAGTTTTCTTTTTCAATTGCAAAAGCATCCCAGCCTGCGCGACCAACAGCATACAGACTTTCATCTTCAAAAATATTTCCTTTACCATCAGAATATAATATATAAGGAGATTGATTGAGCATAGGAAGTTACTAACAACTAAGAAACATGAACCATTTGCTGTTTACAGAATTCATTAAATTCTTTTTCGGTTGAAATATCTACATCTGATTCCGTTTCTTTTTGAAGAAGTTTGTTATTGAGGAAATCAAGCGTTAGCATATTATCTTTCAGCATAACATTTTTAAATTGCTGCCATTCATAATTTTTAAAAGGAAATGTATTAAAAGTTATGGCGTCTTTACTAAACCCAATTTCCTGCGGAAATTTTATTTGTCTTTCAAGCAAGGCAGCGATAATATAAAAAATACCAATTGCCGGAATGTGCAGCGGATATAACAACCATAAAAAAGCTGCGGCAAATAAGCTCCATTTAAAACTAACTATATAATCTTTTTTATTACGGCTAATAAATAAAATAAAAATGTTGATTACTATAAATGCAGCCAAAAAAACATTTACCCAATTAAAGGTTTCGAATGTAACATTCAGCATGGCAAATATGAAAGCGGTAATAGTCATAATACACAGCAAGCTGCTTATAATATTATACAGTTTATAATTTTGGTGCTTTAGCGTTACAACAAAATCATATTCTTTTTTATTGCTCATTCTTCGTTGCTTTTCACTAGCAGGTTGCACATTTTCCAAAGCAATCTTGCTGCAACCAATGCATCATAATTATTTTCTCCAACACCTACTTCCACTATATCGAAGCCAATAATTTTTCTGCCACTCTCTACAATTTTTTTGAACAGATAAATTATTTGTTCTGATTGAAAGCCGCCAGGAACAGGCGTTCCCGTGTGTGGACAAAGCTTCGGATCAAGACCATCTATATCAAAACTTATATAAACGTTTTCAGGTAAATGATTTACCATTTCCTCCGTTATATGCGCCCAGGATTCGCCGTTGAACACACGCTCTTTTATCTGTTCATCAAAATACGTTATAATTTTATAGTTGCTATTGCATATATAATTCCATTCTTCTTCGCAATAATCTCTTGTGCCAACCTGCACTAATTTTTCAATTGCACTAATTTCATTCAATGAATTATACATAATGCTCGCATGTGAATAGTCTAAATTTTCATACGCCTTACGTAAATCGCAATGTGCATCAATTTGCAAAACACCATAACCGGAATACTTTTCTGCAAGCGCTTTAAAATAACCAAAAGAAATACTATGGTCTCCCCCAATTAAACCAACTATTTTATCTTTTGCCAAAAGATCTTTTGTTTGCTCATACACCCATTTATTTAAGATTGTGCTGCCCTCATTAATTTCTTTCAGGCTTTTTAGCATGAATTTATTATTGTTTACTTTTTGATCGTGTGCAATAAAGTCAATATATAATTCAGCTTCTTTTCGCAGGTAATCGCTTTTCATCAGAATTTTTCTATCCAGCTCGCGCATATAAAATCCTTTTTTCCAGCCATAAGGAATATCTCGGTCAAACAAGTCAATTTGCATACTTGCTCTAAAAATATGTTCTGCACTTCTTGCTGTGCCTGCAGTACAGCTTACAGTAACTTCCCAGGGTACGGGTAACAAAACAACCTGGGCATCTTCTTCTGTAAAAGGCAATCCGAAAATGTTATTGTTGCGATTGCAAACAGCATTAATATCAAATTTTGAAAGATCAGTCATTATATTTCTTTAGAAAGTTGTGCAAGATACTTTGTAATTTTTACACGTTGCTTTTATCAGCAAAAACCCTTGCATTCTTAACAAAACCCTTTTGTAATCTTAAACTTGTTGCATGCTGTTTTAAGTTAATTTTGCCAACGAAATTTTTAGCATGAAAAAAACGCATATTGTGGCGCTGGTGCTTATTGCCGTTGCCATTGCAACACTAATAAGTTTTATGGGTGATGTAACAACTTACGAAACCATTGCTTCTGCTAAAGAAAAACCGGGCAAGTATGTAAACCTTATTGCAAAAATGGATAAAGACCAACCGATGATTTATAACCCAATTAAAAACCCTAATTATCTAACGTTTACAGCGGTTGATACGCTCGGTAATTCTATAGAAGTTGTGTACCATAATTCTAAGCCTACAGATATGGAAAAAAGCGAAAGGCTTGTACTAAAAGGAAAAGTAGAAGATGGAAAATTTGAGTGTAAAGATATTCTTCTTAAATGTCCTTCAAAATATAAAGATGATGTGAATGCTAATGCCAAAAAAGTAAGCGCATCTGTACAATATTAGCTGATGAAATATAATGGTGAACACCTTTTTTGGGGCGAGATAGGTCATTTTTTTGCAGTGCTTTCTTTTGTTGCTTCACTCGTTGCTACTATAGCATTTTTTAAAGCTTCACGCAATAATTTACTTGATGAACACCGTAGCTGGCTGAAACTTGCCCGCACTGCTTTTTTTATTGAAACCATTTGCGTATTCGGAATTTTTATTACGTTATATTTTCTTATTTCCAATCATTATCACGAATATTATTACGCATGGAATCATTCATCGCGCAGCCTGGAAAAAAAATATTTGCTCGCCAGTTTATGGGAAGGGCAGGAAGGAAGTTTTATGCTCTGGAATATCTGGCATTGTGTACTGGGATGGATTTTAATATGGCGCAGCAAAAAATGGGAAGCACCTGTAATGATGGTGATAAGTTTTGCGCAGGTTTGTCTTTCTACAATGCTATTAGGTATTTATTTTTTTGGAGCGAAGGTGGGTAGTAATCCTTTTGCTTTATTACGCGATGAATTGAATGCACCTGTTCTTTTTACCAATCCGGATTATTTGCAATTCCCTAAAATTTTTGAAGGTAATGATCTGAATGCAGCATTACAGAATTACTGGATGGTAATACATCCGCCGATTTTATTTTTAGGATTTGCATCAACCGTTGTTCCGTTCGCTTTTGCTATTGCAGGGTTGGTAAAGAATGATCATACATGGACAAAAGCTGTTATTCCATGGGCTGCATTTTCCGGTGCCGTTTTAATTACAGGCATTATGATGGGTGCAGCATGGGCTTATGAAAGTTTGAATTTTGGTGGCTACTGGGCATGGGATCCTGTAGAAAATGCACCATTAGTTGCATGGTTAGTAATGATTGGTGGCTTGCATACAAACCTTGTTTATAAAAGCAGCGGCTATTCTTTAAAAACTACTTATCTTTTTTATATACTTTCTTTTTGCCTTGTATTGTATGCAACGTTTTTAACGCGCAGCGGAATTTTGGGTGATACTTCTGTTCATGCATTTACAGAACAGGATATGACTGTTCAGCTTATTTCTTTTGTGCTGATATTTTTTGTGCCGGCGATGATTTTATATTTCTATCGCAGTAAAACAATTCCATTTATTAGAAAAGAAGAAAATAGTTACAGCCGGGAGTTCTGGATGTTTATTGGTGCATTGGTTTTATTTTTATCAGCTATAATTATTATTGCAAAAACTTCTATTCCTGTCTATAATAAAATTTTCGGAACAAATATAGCAGAACCAGAAGATACCGTTTTTTCTTACAATCAAATACAGGTTTTTATTGCAATAATTGTAGGGATTTTAACTGCCATCACCCAATATTTTAAATATAAGAATACAGATAAAAAAGTTTTTTTAAAAAGGATACTGCGGCCAACAATTATTGCACTTATTATAAGCCTTTGCATAAGTCTGATAGGTAATATTAATTATGATGAGAAAGGTGCAGGTTTTATGATCGCTATTCATATTGCCATGTTTGCGGCCGTATACAGTGTTGTTGCCAATTTTAGTTATATATGGATTGGTTTAAAAGGTAAAATGAAATCTGCGGGTGCATCTGTAGCGCATATAGGTTTTGCACTTGCATTAATAGGCGTTATAATTTCATCAAGCAGGAAACAGGTGGTAAGTGAAAACACAACAGGTATTGCCTTATTACCTAAATCAAAAGATTATGATCCGCAGGAAAACATCACTTTATTTAAAGGTATAAAAACAGATATGGGTAAATATGATGTTACTTATATTGGTGATACTTTAAACAACTCAGATCATAAAAAATATTTTCAACTGCAATTTATAAGTAAAGACGGAAAAGAAAAGTTTAGTATATATCCTGATCTTATTAAAAATAATAAAGGCGTTGAAGGAAGATCAGCGAACCCTGATAAAAAACATTATTGGAACCGCGACATATTTGTTTATGTTTCTGCTGCGCAAGATGGAGAGCAGGATGATACAAGTGAATATAAACCCGTTACCCTTAAAGCTGGTGATTCAGCATTTTATTCAAATGGAAAAATTATTCTGAATAAAATTGAAAAAAACGGAGATTCATTAAGCAAAAAATTATTGCCCGGAGAAGTTGGTATTGGTATGAACATGACTGTAATTGCTAAAGATGGAATGGAATACAGAGCGATGCCTGTAGTTGCATTAAAAGATAATACACTAAGAGACATTCCGGATACTGTAATTGCGCAAAGTTTAATTATCCGTTTTAATAAACTGGCTGATGATGATAAAATAGAATTGGGTGTAAAAGAAGACAAAAGCATTCAAGATATAATTACATTAAAAGTGTACCTGTTCCCTTTTATTAATGTATTTTGGATTGGAATTATAATTATGGTAATTGGATTTATACTCGGCATTATACAACGCATTCGCACAGGTTTTAAAACTGCTGCAGGAGTTTAAATATAACGTTTTCTAAAGGTTACTTCTCTTTTTGTACACGTATAAATTACAGGTAATCAATTTATATTTACATAGCTATTATGCAATCGCTTGAACATAATTTTTTTCTTTTACGTTTTTCTGTGTGCCTTATTTGCGCAGGTTTTGCGTTGCATTCATCTGCTCAAAATAAACCACCACTTATTGGCAGAGAACATCGTGGAATAAATGATACGGTAATTGTTGAAGCATGTCCTGAACCAAACGGTGATACAATTCCTTGTTCATGGCTGGAAGATGAATATGTGTATGGAAAATTAAACGCTGCCGGAAGAAAGCGTTATGCTGAATGGACGCGTTTGCGTAATGCCGTATATGTTACTTATCCGTATGCAATGAAAGCTTCGCAGGTTATGAATACCATTAATGCACAATTGGTAAATGTTACGGATAAAAAAAAGCGTAAAGCAATTATTCAGGCGAATGAAAAACAATTAAAGACACAGTTCGCAGATAAACTTACACAGCTTTCCGTTTACCAGGGAAAAGTTTTAATGAAACTGATTAACCGGCAAACCGGTAATAACTGCTATGAAATTATTGATGATTATAAAGGCAAATTCGATGCTGGATTTTGGCAAACAGTTGCATTAATATTTGGTTCTAACCTGCGCCAGCCTTATGATCCGCAAGGCGATGATCATGATATGGAAATAATTGTCCTGGATGTAGAAAGAATGTATGGCGTAAGACATAGTTAATTATATAAATCGTGGAATCGTCAAACGTAAAGCTTCTGATCGTTTGCAATTAATATAATTACTTATAACGTTTCAACAAATCAAATTTCTGTCTTCCTGACTTTCCAACTTCTACTTTACTTTTGATGTAATATGAAAGTTGATATTCTCGCTTTTGGAGTTCACCCCGATGATGTAGAATTAGGTTGTTCAGGAACATTGATTGCAGCGATTGCACAAGGAAAAAAAGCTGCGGTGGTTGATTTAACCCGTGGTGAATTAGGCACACGCGGTACTGCAGAAACAAGAGATAAAGAAGCGATGCATGCGGCTAAAGTAATGGGTGTGTATGCAAGAGAAAATCTGCAGATGGCTGATGGATTTTTTCAGAACGATGAAACAAATCTTAGAAAAGTAATTTCAGTTATAAGAAAATATCAGCCCGAAATTGTTTTATGTAATGCGCCAGAGGACAGGCATCCCGATCATGGCAGAAGTTCAAATTTGGTTTCTGATGCGGCGTTTCTTTCAGGCTTAAGAAAAATTGAAACCATTTTAAATAATGAAGCACAAAAACATTGGCGTCCGCATTATGTTTTTCATTACATACAGGATCGTTATTTAAAGCCGGATTTTTTATTTGATATATCTGATTATTACGAACAAAAAATTGAAGCTGTTCTTTCTTATACAACGCAGTTTAATACTACTGATACAAGCGAACCGCAAACCTATATTTCCAATCCTGATTTTTTAGAAGTGATTAAAGCGAGAGCATTAATGTTTGGCAAACGCATTGGTGTAAAATATGCAGAAGGTTATTTAACTACAAAGATGATTGGTGTAAAAAGCTTTGATGCGTTTATACAAAATGTTACATGATGTGTTATAATCTTACATCGCTGCTAACTGCACTTTCTGTGTAAGCTCAACAACATTTTCACGAAATAAACTATCCGTATCCATTAAATCTTTTACAGTCTGGCAACTATGAATAACGGTGGTATGGTCTCTTCCGCCAAAATGTTCACCAATTGTTTTAAGAGAATTTTTTGTAAATGCTTTTGCGAGATACATGGTTATTTGTCTTGCCTGAACAATTTCACGTTTGCGTGTTTTATGCAAGAGTCTGTCATATGGAACATCAAAAAATTCGCATACTAATTTTTGTATAGTATCAATTGTAATTTCTTTACTGCTGGTGCGAATAAAATTGCGCAATACTTTTTTAGCAAGCTCAAGATCAATTTCTCTTTTGTTGAGTGAAGATTGTGCAAGCAAAGAAATCATTGCACCTTCCAGTTCACGAATATTGGTGCTGATATTATAAGCAACATATTTTACAACATCTTTCGGCATTTCCAATCCATCATTTTTCATTTTGCGTTCAAGAATTTCAATGCGTGTATCGTAATCCGGTGCCTGTAAATCGGCACTTAAACCCCAACGAAAACGGCTTAACAAACGTTCCTGCATTCCATCTAAATCTTTTGGAGATTTATCAGAAGTTAATACAAGCTGTTTTCCGCTTTGATGCAAATGATTAAAAATAGCAAATAAAGCATCCTGTGATTTTTCTGCCTTTGCAAAAAATTGTACATCATCAATTATCAATATATCAATCAACTGATAAAAATGAATGAAATCATTTATAGCGCCATTGCGGCTGTGATCCTGAAATTGATTAATGAATTTTTCACTGCTTACATATAAAACAATTTTATGCGGATGTAATCTTTTTACTTCGTTGCCGATGGCTTGGCCCAAATGTGTTTTGCCTAAACCCACGCCACCATATACCACCAATGGATTGAATGAACTTGCACCCGGTTTTTCTGCAACTGTTTTGCCTGCGCGCCGCGCCACACGGTTACAATCGCCTTCAATAAAAGAATCAAAAACATAAGACGCATTTAATTGCGGATCTATCTGCATTTTCTTTAAACCCGGAATAACAAACGGGTTTTTCACTTCATCATTAATTACAAGTGGGAAACTCATTTCATTGTTGTTATAAAATTTAATATTACTTGCAGGCACATCAACAGTTCCGTTTTTTCCTTTACCGCCGCTATCAACCATTATGCGATATTCAAGCCTTGCAGTTTTACCAAGCTCACGCTTTAAAGTTTTTGCCAGCAGTGTTACATAGTGCTCTTCAAGAAATTCAAAAAAGAATTGACTGGGAACCTGAATGAGTAGAACAGTTCCATTTAATTCAACAGGCTTTATGGGTTCAAACCAGGTTTTAAAATGTTGCCATTCTACGATGTCTTTGATTATTTTCAAGCAATTGTTCCATACTGTATCGGCGGTTTTTAACATAGCAAATAGTCAGACGTTATCGAGTTAGTAGATTCTTATTTTGGAAAAAAATCCCAAAAAATTTTTCATTTTTTATCATGAAAAATTTTTTGGGGTACGAGAACGAATATCAAAACTTTATGTTGAAAAAAAAATTTTTTTAAACCATGTTTTAATGTTGTGACTCTATAAAAAATTTATTTTTTTCCACAAACATTTATAAATGAGGCACATCAGCCAAACAGTAATTTTTTTGTGCTTAAAAAAAATTTATTCTTTTTGTTTTTTGGAAAAATTTAAGTAGCAAATAAGAAAATTTTTATATGAAGACGCATTAAAAAAATATTGTTTTTCTGAAAGCCTTTACCAGTACATGTTTGCGAAATTATGCATGTTTAAACATGTATAATTTTATAAAAAACAAAAAAATTATTTATTATAAACCTGCCAGTTCTAAACTTTTCTTTTTTAATTTTCTTATTTCAACATCTTCAATTATTGGTTCTGGTGATAATATAAGTGAAGTATTATTTTCTTTCCACCAACCGTTGCTTTTTATTTCATTCAATAAAATAACACCAATAAGATATTTTCTTTCTTCTTCTGCATGCCATTCTTCTATCCATTCAAATTTTTCTTTGGGAATAAATTTCCAATCATCAAAACTTATGTATGCTTTGATGTAAAAATCATTGCTTAATTCAGGAACTACATGATGATATAATTTTTTATACTCATAACGATAATTATATCGCAATGCGCCAATATCGCTCAACACTGCAGACGCTGTTGGAAAACTGCCGGCACCTTTGCCATAAAAAAATTGTTTATCAGCAAAAGAACTTTCAATAACAACACCATTATATTCATTCTTCACAAAAGATAATGGTTCATCTTGCTTTATAAATTGCGGTAATACAAATGCAGCAACTTTTCCGTTCAACAATTTTTTTGCCTGTGCTACTAACTTTATTTCATAATGTTTTTCCTGCGCTACAACAGCATCACCAGCCTGTATATTTTGAATACCGTTAAAAATAATATTATCAGGATGCTCAACAATGCCATAAGCATGCGTTAATAAAATCGTCCATTTATTTACTGCATCATAACCTTCAATATCAAGTGCTGGATCACTTTCTGCAAAACCCAATTGCTGTGCAAGTAATAATGCATCACTGAAACTAAGTTTATCTTCAAACATTTTTGTAAGAATATAATTTGTTGAACCGTTAACGATCGCTTTTATTGAATGCAGCAAATCGTTATCATAATATTCTTCCAGATTTCTTATAACAGGAATTGAAGCACAAGCTGCAGCTTCACACAAAAAAGATTTACCTGTTTGCTTTTGCAGATCCAGCAGTTTAGGTAAATGTTCTGCAATCATTTTTTTACTGGCACTTACAACATGTTTACCATTCAGCAATGCGGTTGAAACAATTTCAAATGCAGGTTCGCTTTCATTTATTACTTCAACAATTACATTTATTTCTTCATCATCTAATAAAATATTTTTATCAGTAGTAAATAATTCTTCCGGTGCATTTCTTTTTTTACCTGCATGTTTAATACAAACTTTTTTTATAGTTGCATTAAGCGAAGATGTTTGTTGCAGCGCTTTATATAAGCCTTCGCCAACAACACCGAAACCAAATAAACCTATTACTAATTTTTTGTGATATTCATTATTAATTGCCTTGCCCATATATTTTAAATTGATTGTAATGATGCGAATGATTTCTCATCAACATTATTATATAAAAAAGTTTTGACAGCTTCTTCTATCTGTTCATATTCTAATAGAAATCCATCATGTCCGTAAGGTGAATGAATTGCACGATATTCTGCATGCGGAATATGTGCTGCTAAAAATTCCTGTTCAGTTAAAGGGAAAAGCAAATCGCTTGAAATACCAATTACCAAAGCTTTTGCATGAATTTTTTCCAACGCTTTTTCAACACTTTCACGATTGCGGCCGACATTATGCGCATCCATTCCTTTGCTTAAAAAATAATAACTGAAAGCATTAAAACGCTTTGCTAATTTTTCTCCCTGGTATTGCTGATATGACTCTGCATCGCGTTCATTACTTTGCAAATCATCTGAAATAATTTTTTGCGTAAGCTTGTATGTATCATAACTGCGATAAGAAAGTAGTGCGATTGAACGTGCCGTTTTCATTCCTTCCAAACCAGCATCAACCTGTTGTTCTTTCCATGTTATGTCATTTTCAATTGCAAATCTTTGCGATGCATTAAATGCGACGCCCCATGCTGAATGAAATGCATTGGTTGCAATCGGAAAAATATATTCAAACAGTCTGGGTTCTTCAATTGACCATTCTAATAATTGCTGACCACCCATGCTGCCACCAATACCAATATGAATTTTTGAAATGCCTAAATAATTTTTTAAATGACGATAAGCACGCGCCATATCTCTTGTTGTAAACCAGGGAAAATCATGATACCACGAACTGTTTGTTTTGGGGTTGACGTCAAAAGCATTGATGCTGCCATAACAGCTGCCGGGCATATTTACGCAAACAATAAAATATTTTTTTGGGTCAAAGAATTTATCGTTACCAATTAATCCGCCCCACCATTCCGCAGGATCGCTGTTAGCAGTAAGTGCATGGAAAATCCAAACCACATTATCTTTTGCTGCATTTAGTTTTCCATGTGTTGTATAAGCCAGATTAAAGCCGTTCAGTTCAACACCGCTTTCTAATTTGAAAGGCTTGTTATAAGTAAATCTTTTTGACATTTTTTGTTTCAATGTTTCAGTATTTCAATGTTTCACTAAAATTTAAAAATTTGAAACAATGAAACTTGTTATGTGAGTGAAAAATCCCGCGTGAGCGGGACTGATCAAACACAAATTACAATTACACTACAAACGATTTATTAAATACAGTTTCGAAAGCCTGTTCGAAATCTGCTTTTATATCTTCAATATGTTCAATGCCTGCACTAATGCGAACAAGATTTGGTAATACACCTGATGCTTCTCTTTCTTCATCACTCAATTGTTCATGCGTTGTTGATGCAGGATGAATAGCCAAAGTTTTTGCATCGCCCACATTTGCCAAATGGCTAATCAATTTTAATGAATCAATAAACTTGCGACCGTTTTCAATACCACCTTTAATTCCAAACTGCAATACTCCACCTGAACCATTAGGTAAATATTTTTTTGCGAGTTCATTATACGGACTGCTCTTTAATCCCGGATACCAAACAAACTCAACCTGTGAATGCTGTTCTAACCATTGTGCGAGTTCTAAAGCATTATCAACAGAACGTTGAACACGTAAACTTAATGTTTCTAAACCCTGTAAAAATAAAAATGAATTAAACGGGCTAAGTGCCGGACCAAAATCGCGCAAACCTTCTACTCTTGCACGAATTGCAAAAGCAACGTTTGGCATACCGAGCGGATTGCCTTCACCAAAAATTTCCCAGAATTTCAATCCATGATAACCTTCACTTGGTTCAGTAAACTGCGGAAATTTTCCATTACCCCAATTATAATTTCCGCCATCAATTATTAATCCGCCAATGCTGGTGCCATGACCACCAATCCATTTTGTGGCAGATTCAACCACCACATTTGCGCCCCATTCAAGCGGTTTAAATAAATAACCACCGGCACCAAAAGTATTATCAACAATCAAAGGCAAATCGTATTCTTTAGCAAGCGCAACAAATTTTTCAAAGTCTGGAATATTTAAACGCGGGTTGCCGATTGTTTCAAGATAAATAGCCTTGGTGTTTTTATCAATGTGCTTAACAAATGTTTCCACATCATCACCATCTGCAAAGCGCGCTTCGATTCCTAATCTTTTAAATGCAACTTTAAATTGATTGTACGTTCCGCCATATAAATACGTTGTGGCAATAAAGTTATCTCCGGCTTGCAGAATATTATTCAGTGCAAGAAATTGTGCTGCCTGTCCTGAACCTGTTGCCAATGCTGCAACGCCACCTTCTAATGCAGCAATACGTTGTTCCAGTACATCTGTAGTAGGATTCATGATGCGCGTATAAATATTACCAAATTGTTTTAATCCAAAAAGATTGGCCGCATGTTCTGTATTATCAAAACTAAAAGATGTAGTTTGGTAAATGGGAACAGCGCGTGATTTTGTAGTTGGATCAACTTGTTGTCCGGCATGCAATTGCAGTGTTTCAAAACGATGAGTACTCATAAAAAAAAATTTGTTTGTGAAAGATGATTTTCAGCATAAGCTTAAGCTTTTGCTTTTTGTTTTGTGAATATTGTTTGAATAAAAAC
>CAXSDU010000013.1:50152-52980 GCA_964236165.1 uncultured Parafilimonas sp.
AGGTTTAAAAAGCGTAAGCTTAATCTGTTGAAAAAATGTTTAATAAAAACGGGCGAAGCCCGGTGAGGGGATTATATAATTATGGCTTGCGCCATACAACAACAAATGCAACAACAAACACACATGGTTGTGCGATTGATTTTGCTTTGAATATTTTGTTGCATTTGTAACATTGATTGCTTTAAATGTTTTGCAAATGTAATTGTGTTTTATGTTCATCACAAAATTTATTGCTGTTAAACATTCTTCAACACTTACAAAAAAAACCTGATTCATGTTATATCTTTGCCGTCCTTTTTTTATATTATGTTTAATAAAAGAATAAAAATTAAAGAATTATTATTGGCTGAAGCAAGCAATCAGCAAGTTGTTGTTATGGGTTGGGTACGTACATTTCGCAATAATCAGTTTATCGCTTTAAACGATGGCAGCACCAATAATAATTTACAAGTTGTTGCTGCTTTGGGTTTATTGAATGATGAAACACTTAAGCGTATTACAACAGGCGCATCATTGAAAGTTACAGGTGAATTAGTAGCGAGTTTAGGGAAAGGACAAAGCGTAGAATTAAAAGCAAATTCAATAGAAATTTTAGGTGATTGTGATGCAGATAAATTTCCACTTCAGCCTAAAAAACACAGTCTTGAATTTTTAAGAGAGATAGCGCATTTGCGTTTTCGCACTAACACATTCGGCGCCGTTTTTCGTGTGCGGCATTCACTGGCTTTTGCTATTCATAAATTTTTTAATGATAAAGGATTTATTTATTTACATACACCAATTATTACCGCCAGCGATGCAGAAGGAGCAGGCGAAATGTTTCGGGTTACAACTTTGCCTTTTGATAATGCACCGCATAATGATGATGGAACAATAAATTTTAAAGAAGATTTTTTTGGCAAGGGCACTAACCTAACTGTAAGCGGACAGTTAGAAGGCGAACTGGCTGCAATGGCGTTTAGTGATATTTATACTTTCGGTCCAACATTCCGCGCAGAAAATTCAAACACAACGCGTCATCTTGCAGAGTTTTGGATGATTGAACCTGAAATGGCTTTTCATGATATTGAAGACAACATGAATCTTGCGGAAGAATTCATTAAATATATTATCAAATATGCGATGGATAATAACCGCGACGATTTAGAATTTCTTGCACAACGATTAGCAGAAGAAGAAAAACAATTGCCACAGGATAAACGCAGCGAGCTTGGTTTGATAGAAAAATTAGCGTTCGTTTTAAACAATGCATTTGAAAGAATTACTTATACTGAAGCAATCGATATTTTGTTAAACAGTACTGCCTACAAAAAGAAAAAGTTTAAATATGATGTTGAATGGGGAATTGATTTGCAAAGCGAGCATGAACGTTATCTTGTAGAAAAGCATTTTAAGAAACCTGTGATTGTTACAGGTTATCCTGCAGCTATAAAAGCATTTTATATGCGTATGAATGAAGATGGAAAAACAGTTGCAGCGATGGATATTCTTGCGCCAGGCATTGGCGAAATTGTTGGTGGCTCGCAACGTGAAGAAAGATTAGATAAACTTACAGCTCGCATGGAACAAATGCATGTTCCTGTTGATGAAATGCAATGGTATTTAGATACACGCCGCTTTGGCTCTGTGCCACATGCTGGATTTGGTTTAGGGTTTGAACGCATGGTTCAGTTTGTAACTGGCATGACTAACATTCGTGATGTTATTCCATTTGCAAGAACACCAAAGAATTGTGAGTTTTAAAATTTTATTTTTTTTCCAACACATTCCAATCATCTGTTCTAAAAGGTGCAACAGGCAAGCCCGCAGTACTAAATAAATTTCCAATTCCTGCATTACTAAATTCATATCTTACTGCAACCGGCGCATCAACTTTTTTATTACTAACAATTAGTTTATTGTTTTGAATTTTTGCTTCAGCAGGATAAAATACACTGTCTTTCCCAGCGATATAAAGTGCAGTTATTTTATCTCCTTTTATCATCAATCTATTATCAGCATCATAAAAATCAATAATAGCTTTATTGTTTTCAATCGTTATGCTTTTATATAACGGGCTCTTATAATCTTTTGCATTTTGATTGTATGTTTCATTCAGTGCAAGATCAGCCAACCTGTAACCAACATCATGTTTATCCGGCGGATGGATGTTGGTTGTATCTGCAGTAATATCTGTTGTAACAACCATTCCTGTTTTATCTAAGACTAATACTTTTTCCTGTTGTTCTCTTAAAATGGCACCAACATAATTATCGCCATAAGCATACGGTGCAATTTGCACATAATAAAAAGGAAAATCTTTTCGCCACGCGGCGCGCCAGCTTTTTATCATTGTTGTAAGTAGCTTTCCATATGTTGCAGGTGCACTGATATTGCCTTCACCCTGGTACCAAATTGACCCGGCGACATTATAATTAGTTATCGGCGCAATCATGCCGTTGTAAGTATAACCCGGCCAATAAGGCCACCCATTAGATGGCTCTAATTTATGCGCAGACTCTTTCAAAATTATATCATCATCAATCGCTTTTTCCGGCGTCCAAACTTCTGCAGGTGTTCCGCCCCAGCTTGCTTCAATCAAACCTATGGGTACATTTAAATTTGTATTTAATTTTTTAGCGAAGAAATAAGCAACTTCACTAAATAACTTCAATGTATTAGAATCTGAAACTGTCCATTGCGCATGACAATCTTCCTGTGGATGTTGCGCTGTGGTTCTTGGTATAAGAAAGAGATGAATATTATTATTTGGCGGATTTTTAAATTCAGGTTCTATGTCTTTTGATCCGTGGTAAAAGTGATGAAATTCCATATTCGACTGACCTGAA
>CAXSDU010000014.1:0-276 GCA_964236165.1 uncultured Parafilimonas sp.
CGGAATTATTTTTATCAGCCTTGGTGGTATTCTTGCAGACATTGGCTGGCGTTATCCTTTTCTTATTTATCTGTCTTCTTTGTTGGTTTTACCATTAACAATTTTATTTCTTTCTGAACCTGCAGTTGTACAAAAAAGCCAGGTTCAACAGCTTATAAAAGCACCTTCAATAATATGGATACTTTTTATAAATACTATGCTGATGTGGATATTATTTTTTATGATACCGGTACAAACTCCTTTTCATTTAAAAACAATTGGAATAGAAAAAAATTC
>CAXSDU010000014.1:286-15530 GCA_964236165.1 uncultured Parafilimonas sp.
TTTGATTGGTGCTGCAATTGCAACAAGCACAGCCTTCTCTGCAATTTCATCTTTTTTTTATTCAAAAATTAAAGCACGGCTTGGTTTCCTATCTATCTTTTCTATTGGATATTTATTGATGGCAGCCGGATTTGTTTGTATAGCTATCTCGCACACTTATGCATTAGTTGTTATCGCCATGCTGCTATCAGGTTTTGGTATGGGCATGATGATTCCAAATACAAATATGTGGGTTATGAAAATTGTTCCGCCGGAAATACGCGGAAAAGAAATCGGAAAGCTCACTACGTTTTGGTTCTTAGGTCAATTTCTATCACCCATAATTATCTTACCTGTTATAACCAATCTTTCTCTCTCTTCTACATTTATGCTGGCTTCAGGATTTCTTTTGTTGATGTCAATCGGATTTCTTGTTTTTCATTTCAGCAAAACTGGAAAGCTGGTTGTACAATAGTTATACAAAATCATAAAAAATATTGAGAGTTCGCATAGCTGCCATCCACTAATAGATAAGCACCTTTTTCTGTAGCTTCTGCAATTTGGAAAGCGCAAAAAATCGCTTTTTCAACGGCTGCATTATTATATTTTTTGAACCATTAATTTTTTATTTCAAAAAAAATTTATTTTTCAGCAGTGAGTTGCTTTAATTTTTCCCATATTTCAGGAATGCGTTTTATCCAAACAAATTCTTTACGTTTTTGTTGCGCATCAATTGCAGGATAACCAAAATAAATCTTATTGCCTTCAAGCGATGAAGGCACACCGCTTTGCGCAAGTATAATTGCATTCTCACCTATCGTTAATGTTTTACTTACACCAACCTGCCCCCAAAGTGTAACACCATTTTCAATAACACATGCGCCTGCAATACCAACCTGCGCCGCAAACAAACAATTGCAGCCAACATTTGTATCATGACCAATATGCACAAGGTTATCCATCTTTGTTCCTTTACCAATGCGTGTTGATGCAGTAACACCACGATCAATTGTGCAGTTAGCACCAACCTCAACATCATCTTCAATAATTACATTACCGCAACTCTGCATTTTTTTATACCAAACTTCACGATTCTTTTTTGTGTTATAATAAAATGCATCGCTGCCAATAACAGTTCCAGATTGAATAATAACATTATTACCAATTTCAGTATAATCCATCAGCGAAACATTTGGATGAATAATACAATCGTTTCCAATCTTTACATCTTTACCAATAAAAACATTTGGCATAACAATAGTTCGTTCACCAATAACTGCATTTTCGTTCTGCAAATTTTTTGTTGCATAAAATGGTCTGAAGTGATTTATAATTTTTAAGTAAGCTTCAAAAGGTTCATCAACTACAAGAATATTTTTTCCAGCGGGTATCGTTACATCTTTTGTGTTTATAATGATGTGTGTTGCTGCACTGTTTAAGCATGTGTAATAATATTTAGGATGATCAACAAAACACAAATCACCTTCTTCAACTTTATGTAATTCATTTATACCATGCGCCTGAAATGCAGCGCTGCCAATAGTTTCAGCGTTTATTAATTCTGCAATCCACTTTATAGAAACAGGCTGAGGAAATTTCATTTAATAAATTTTATACATCAAAGTTAAGTTGTTGGTGATGCAGAGAAGTATTGCTTTTTTGATTTTTTAAACTTAGATTATGAATTGATTTTTGATTTTTTGAAATGTGATTTTTGTTTTTACGTAACACAATTCACATCAAAAAAAAAAATTGTGAATAAAATTGTTTGAAATTTTTTTTGTGTAAGAGAAAAGTATTTCTAATATTGTGATGGGAAATTTATTTTCCCACTTACTTACTAACCCATATATATACAAAGTCCCGCATCGGCGGGATTTTTTTATTGCATTATGTCTCGATATTTTATTATATACAAACCATACAAAACTTTATCACAGTTTACTTCAGCATTAAATAAAACAACACTTACTGATTATTTTTCTGTTCCGAAAAATGTTTACCCTGTTGGTCGTTTAGATGAAGACAGTGAAGGATTACTGATATTAACAAACGATGCAAAACTCAATCATAATTTATTAAATCCTGAAAACGAACATGAGCGCGAATATTGGGTTCAGGTAGAAGGAGAAATAACCAATAGCGTTGTGATGCAGATGCAACAAGGGTTTCAGCTTACTATAAAAGGTAAGATTGAAAAAATAAAATCTTGCAGTGTAGAAATATTTAAAGAAGATCCTAAAGTTGCAGAACGTATTCCTGATATTCGTTATCGCGCTTCTGTTGCAACATCATGGATAAAAATAATTTTAAAAGAAGGCAAGAACAGGCAGATCAGAAAGATGACAGCTAAGTTTGGTTTTCCAACATTGCGCTTAATAAGATGGCGAATTGAGGAAATTAAATTGGATGATATGAAACCAGGAAGCATCATTGAACTTTCGCAAAAATCAATTTATAAAAAATTGTTTCATGCAATCAATATATAAAGTGCGTGATGAAATTTATTTTATCACCGCAAATATTTGTAAACTTGATGTTAATGTTATTCATCAATATCTTTCTGAATAATTTTATTAAGTACAAAGAATTCCAAAACATGATTTTGAAAATTAATTTTATAGTTTTTACGTTTAGTTTTTTTTTAAGAATGAACAAATTGGTTTTATAAGAAAATTTACAGGTGATAAAAATGAAATAATTTATGCAACGCTTATAAACTAAATAAAAAAACATCAACCATTATGATTGATGTTTTCCTTCTGTAAAAAAAATTAATTATTAAGCATTAACGGCATTACAAGCATTAAGAGTTCTTCTTCTGCATCTTGTGTATTTGGCTTTATAATTCCGGCTTTATTTGGTGTAGATAATTCAATGGTTATTTCTTCGCTGTCCGATGCGTTTAATAACTCAATTAAAAACTTTGCATTAAAAGCAATTTGTAAATCTTCGCCATCATACTGGCAGTTCATTCTCTCATTTCCTTCAAAACTAAAATCAACATCCTGCGCGGCTAATTGTAGCTCACTTCCGCTTATACTTAACACAACCTGGTTTGTGCTTTTATTACTAAAAATACTTACACGCCTCAACGCACTTTGAAAATCGTTTTTGTTTACAGTTAGTTTATATGGATTATCTAAAGGAATTACAACTTTATAATCAGGAAAGCGTGCATCAATTAAACGGCAGCTTAAACGTGTTGACTGATGTGTTACAAAAAAATGATTGCTGTTATAACTTACCGTTAATTCATCATCATTGTTTGGCAAAATATTTTTTAATAAGCTCAATGGTTTTTTAGGAACGATGAAAGTATCTGTTTTTGCAGTTGCAGCATCAGATCGTTTATATCTAACCAAACGGTGTGCATCTGTAGAAACAAATTGTAATGCACCTTTTGAAAGTTCAAAGAAAACGCCCGTCATTGCAGGTCTTAGATCATCATTGCTTACTGCAAATAAAGTTTTATTAATACCGCTTAATAAAGCTATACTGCTAATTGTAAAACTGTTTGCATCATCTGTTGCAGGTGCTTTGGGAAAGTTATCAGGATTCTCTCCCATTACTTTATACTTACCATTATCACTTGTAATTTCAACTGAAAAGTTTTTATCTATATTAAAAGTAAGCGGCTGATCCGAAATGTTTTTAAGTGAATCCATTAATATACGCGCAGGAATACAAATCTTGCCGTTGGTTTTACTTTCCACGTCCATCTCTACACGCATTACAGTTTCAAGATCTGTTGCTACAAGGCTTAATTTCTTGTCTTGAATTTCAAAAAGAAAATCTTCTAATATCGGCAAAACCGTATTGGCATTTATTACACCGCTTATCTGCTGAAGATGTTTTAATAAAGTTGATGAAGAAACTATAAATTTCATAATGCAGGTATGATGCTTTTTAATTGCAAAATGCTTTAAAGCATGCAGGCAAACCTACTGTAAAATGTTGTATAGGGCAAGTGAATTTTACCGCTTTTGACTTGTTGTAAAAAAATGTGGATTGTATGTGCGTGAACCTAACTGCTAACGCAAACAGAACTTAGTATAGTACTCAGTTTTTCTTTTATAAGTGGCTTTACTATATAATCATGCACATTACTGAATTGTTGCGAATAATTTATATCAGCATCATTTACAGAAGATGTTACAAGAAAAATAGGAAGATCTTTTAAAGCAGGAGCTTGCAGGTTTTTAAAAGCATGTAAAAAATCCCACCCATTCATAACTGGCATATTTACATCAAGCAAAATAATATCAGGCAATTCATCTGGCTTATTAATATTTGATTCAAGAAAATTATAAGCCTCCTGACCATTTGAGCAAGTTATAATTTTTTCGGTTAGACCTGTTGCTTGAAGTGTTTTACTTGCTATATATTGATATATAGTATCATCATCAACCAATAATACTTTGAGTTTAGTTTTATTCATAAGGATTTGGTTTTAAGATGTACAATATTAAGCATGGTAATAAAATTTAAGGATGACCAATTAGTCTTTTTTATTACCTTAAAAGACTATTATCCATATACGGAATAATGCTTTAAATGGTTTTTTTATTCTTTTTTTGTAGCAAAAAACTTCTTTCAAATGGTAAAAGTAATTACTTTTTTTATTTTGGTGCTGCTAATTTCGAATGTTTCTAATGCACAATTAACGGTGAAAAAAATAATGCAGGATCCAAAATGGATTGGCACTTCACCATCAAATATTTTTTGGAATTATAATAGTAAAGCAATTTATTTTAAGTGGAATCCCGATAAAAATATCAGCGACTCATCTTACAGTTATTTATTAGCAGAAAACAAAATTTCTAAATCATCATATATACAGGAAAAATTTGATGAAGACATTGCCAGCGGCAAATACAATCATACAAAAACACAAATTGCATTTACGCATAATGGCGATGTTTACCTGCTGAATATAGCAACTACAAAAATTGTTCGCATTACACAAACAGAAGCATTTGAAAGCAATCTTCTTTTTACAAATAATGATAGTGATATAGTATTTGCATCTGTCAATAATTTATTTGTATGGAATATTAAAAATGGAACAACGCAACAGTTAACAAATTTTATAAATGAAGATTCTCCTGATGTTAATAAAAAAGAAACCGAACAACAACAATGGTTAAAAAGTGAAGCTTTACAAACATCATCTGTAATAAAAAAAAGAACTGATAATGCAGATTCTTCAAAAGCATTTTTAAATCGTAATAAAGAAATAGAGCTGCGTAAAATTTACGTTGGCAACAAAGACGTTCAGCAATTAACTATTAGTACTGATGAAAGATTTATAACATATAGTTTATTTGAAAAAAGTAGTGAGCAAACAACAGGCGTTCCATCTTATGTAAACAAAACGGGCTATACAACCGAAATTCCTGGTCGCCTAAAAGTTGGAAGACCTGATGGTAATTATTCATTTTTTGTTTTTGATAAATTAAAAGATACCGTTATAAATATTTTTACAGATTCTATTCCCGGCATTTATGATGAACCTGAATATTTAAAAAATTATACTGACACAAATAAAAATGCAAAACCTGTTTTGCGCAAGGTTGATTTGCGTGAAATTTATTGGAATGATGAAGGCACGTTAGCTATTGCAGATATTTTTTCTCGTGATTATAAAGACAGGTGGATAATGCAGCTGAATGCTGAAACCGGCAAACTCTCTTTAATAGATCATCAGCATGATAGCGCATGGATTGCAGGTCCGGGAATAGCGTGGCTGGATAATGCAAATATTGGATGGATAAGTAATCATACAATTTATTTTCAAAGCGAAGCCACAGGATATTCGCATTTGTATTCATATAATATAGAATCAAAACAGCGCAATGCAATTACATCAGGAAATTATGAAATTCAAAAAGCAATAATAAGCCGCGATAAAAAATATTTTTATTTAATTACGAATGAAGAACATCCGGGCAAACAAAATATTTATCGCATCAATAATGATGGAAACAATAAGATAAAACTTACATCGCTTACCGGCGGTTACGAAATGTTTTTATCGCCTGATGAAAAATATATTGCTTACCGGTATTCCTATCAAACAAAACCATGGGAACTATTTTACCAGGAAATTAAACCCAATGTAAAACCAGTACAGGTTACAGATAAGGCAATGAGTGATGCATTTAAATCTTATGCATGGCGCGATACAAAGATTTTTACGTTTACTGCGCGCGATGGCGCACAGGTTTATGCGCGAATTTATGAACCAAAAGAAGGAACAAAAAATAATGCAGCTGTAATTTTTGTGCATGGCGCAGGTTATTTACAGAATGTAAATTATCAGTGGAGTTATTACTTCCGCGAAATGATGTTTAATAATTTATTAGCTGATAAAGGTTATACAGTTTTAGATGTTGATTACAGAGCAAGCGCAGGTTATGGACGCAATTGGCGCACCGGAATTTATCGTTACATGGGCGGAAAAGATTTGGATGATGAAGTTGATGCTGCACATTATTTGGTGAAGCAGCTTGGAATAGATTCAACACATATTGGTATGTACGGCGGAAGTTATGGAGGTTTTATAACGCTGATGGCGATGTTTACGCAACCAAATGTTTTTAAAGCCGGCGCTGCTTTACGTTCAGTTACAGACTGGGCGCATTATGAACATGAATATACATCCGCTATTTTGAATGAACCTTTTACAGATAGCATTGCTTATGCGCGTTCTTCACCAATAAATTTTGCAAACGGTTTAAAAAATCATTTACTTATTTGCCATGGAATGGTTGATGAGAATGTACATTTTCAGGATGACGTTCGTCTTGTTCAAAGATTAATTGAGTTAGGAAAAGATAATTGGGAGCTTGCAGTTTATCCGGTAGAAGATCATGGCTTTGTTGAACCAAGCAGTTGGACAGATGAATACAAACGTATACTTAAATTGTTTGATGATAATTTATTAAGCAAATAAATTTCAATTGCCGTTTATCATTACAGTAAACAGCTTCATCATTCAAATACATCTTCTTTAAAAGAAAAAGAAATTATACAATTGCATAGCTGTAACTTTTTCTTTTGTTAATCGTTAAACAAAAAAAATTATAATGAAAAAATTATCAGCACTCTTTACATTTCTATTATGTGCTTCTGTACTTTTTGCACAAAACACAACTATTAAAGATGATAACGCACAAGTAAGAAATGTTAGCAGCTTTCATGCTGTTGCAGTTTCAAGCGGCATTCATCTTTATTTAAAACAAGGCAACACAAATGCTGTTGCTGTAAGCGCTTCATCATCTGATATTATTAGCAGGATAAAAACAGAAGTTGAAAACGGTAAGCTTAGAATTTATATTGATATGCAAGGTTTGAAAGGATGGAACAGCAAAAACAAAAATCTGAAAGCTTATGTTACTATTAAAGATATTGATGAACTTGAAGTTAATTCCGGCGCTAATGCGGAAACAGATGGTAATATTAATGCAACTGATTTAAAAATCTCTCTTTCTTCAGGTGCAGATTTTAATGGCGGAATTACTGCTTCAAAATTATGGGTTGATCAAAGCAGCGGCAGTAATATTAATATAAACGGAAAAGTAAATTATGTTGAAATAAAAACCAGTAGTGGTGCTAATTTTAAAGGTTATGATCTCGTTTCTGAAACATGCAAAGCAGATGCCAGCAGCGGTAGTGGTATTGAAATAACTGTAAATAAAGATTTACAGGCAGCAGCAAGCAGCGGTGGAGGAATTGATTATAAAGGAAATGCTTCTATCTCAAATATATCAAACAGCAGCGGCGGAAGAGTAAAAAAGCAAAGCTGAAAATTGAAAGCGATTATAGTAAAAAAAGAGTCCCTATAAAAGGAACTCTTTTAATTTATAATGGTTTGTTCAATTACTGTGTATCACCAAAATCATCATTGGTATCAAAACCAAGATCACTAAGTTCATCGTCTGCTTTTCCGCGCAGATTGCGAATTTTATCTTTTATTCCGCCTGCAAGATCATTGGCAGAATCAGCAATACGTTGACGGGTTTCGCTACCACTTGAAGGTGCTGCTAATAAACCTACTGCCAATCCTGCAATAAACCCTGTAAAGGTTGCTACTAAAACACGCTGTGCGCTCATAAAAAAAGTTTTAAAGTGAATAATTAAGCATTATAATTTTCAACAATCTTGCCAGAAATAAATTGGCAGTTATTGTTGAAGGAAATGCTTGTTTATATGTAGATCTCTTAAAATGCCCGACTTTGGATTGAGCGTTATAGTGAAAGATTTGAACTGACCGATATTTACATCAATTACCATTTGCCAGCAATGCATATCTCTTGTAAGATAAATACTTGTTGCCTGTATGCGCTGTGTGCGAAAATCAAAATAAAAGCCACCGCCTAATTTCCATTTTGGTGAAATACTCAAATCTCCGTTAATATTTACATTGGAATTTAATTGAGAAATAAAATTAATAAGGTCAGATGAAAGATAATGCGAATAGCTGAGCGAATAGGACAACTGTATAGACCATGGTATATTAAAATCAACAAATTCTGCAGGGTTTTGACGTACGTAATCTAATTGTCTTTGCTGCTCATCAGGCGTTAATGTTTCATCGGTTGTTAACCTGTTTTCATCACTTCTTTTATCTTTTGATTTACTTTGAAATGAAGTAGATAAAGCTAGATTTCCGGATTCAAAATTTCCAATTTTTCCCTGTTTCCAAAGTAACTCACTTTTTCCCAGGTCGTTTTTTTGATAAGGATTGATTACACCGCCGGCAGTTATATTAACTTTATTATTGAATAAACTGCTGCCTGCTCTAATATTTATTGGCTGCACATTTAAACTATCGGCAATTAAATTATATCCGCTGGAAATACTTAAGTTATCAAGCAGTCGTATTTTTTTTACACTATCTCCGCCGGTTGAATCGCGGTTTCTTACTTTCATCTCAAGCAAATTATTAATACCAAAGTTTAACCCGCCAAATTTTTGCTCACTAAAACTTCCAAAAACATTTCCAGCCAATTGAGATATTCTTGCCTGTTTGCCAAATATACTTGTTTGAACATTCTGATAGAACTGACTTACCAAATCAGGTTTATAACTTAATCCTATAAATGGATCTGCTTCGTGCCGTATAGCTACAATTTTTTTTGAATGTTTAAAATTATAGGTTCCAAAAATGCGTGTACTTGTGTTTAAGCCAAATGATATTTCACGTGCAGCATAAAATCCTCTTTGTATAGATGTATCTACTTTTGCTCTTTTTGGATCCCAGTCATAAAGTATTTTTTGTGCAAACCATCTTTCCTCATAACTAATAGAAGGTGAAATAACGAACGGACCTACAGCTGGCAGTGAAAGTGAAATTGGTATTCTGTGATCTATGCCCCATTGCACTGTATCTAAAACTTTTTGAAACTTAAAAGCAGAATCGTAAAAAGAAATTACATTTTCAAGATTACCGCTATAACCAATACTTAATTTCTGATACCATTTTGATGAACCTGCATCATTTTTATTTTGAAAAGGATAAATGGTTGCAACATTAAAAGCGAGCGTTGGTAAATTTAAATTGATAAGCCTGCTTACACTATTTTGATTTTCGTTTATAGATGCACTTAAATTATATTTTCCCTCAGCCCAGGTTTTACTATAAGTGATAGAAGAGCTTAGATTATTATCATAATTTTTAAATGCATTATCTGTTACATATTTATTAAACTGCGTGCTGCCTGCATCCACACTTGCAGAAAAACTGGTTCCAGGTCTTGCTTTGGTATCAGAAGAATGCGTCCACGTTAAATGATAATTCGTAGTTGTATTAAATTCCTGTTTTGGAGTACCAAATGTGTTTAACAGTTTCGGGTGCTGAATAGAGAAAGTTAAGTTGCCGCGATATTTATATCGTTTATAATACTCAGGTGTTATTCTTAAGTTCCATCCGCCATACGAATACAGATCTGTTTCAACTCTTGTATCCCAGTTATCACCTAAAACTTTATAAAAGCCTAATCCTTCAAGCCCAAGCCCTTGTGCATCGCTGGTTGTAAAACGTGGCGGTAATAAACCGGAATGCCTTCCGCGATTTAAAGGGAAAATACCAAAAGGTATAAAAATAGGAATAGGCACACCTTCAAATTCAGGATAAGCAGGACCCGATATCGCAAGTTTATCGTTAATAATTTTCATTTTTTTTGCACGAAAATCAAAGTGCGGTGTATCAAGATTACAGGTTGTAAATCTTCCGCGATAAGCATACTCAACATTTTTATCTGCTTTTTTAACGGTTTGCGCATTTACAAACATTTCCCCAGCTTTATAGTAAGTATTTTTTGTTAACCCTTTTTGCGATTTTAGATTATACAAAACAGTATCCATTACAGATGATTGATCTCCTTGTGTAAACGCAGGAAGATTAAGTGCGCCTTTAGATGTATCAGTTCCTCCGTAAGCTGTAACCACACTTGTTTGCTGATCAAATCTAATAGTATTGGCATCAAGCTTTATATCTTTATAATTAGTATTTGCTTTACCGTAAAGAATAAATTGTTTTTCAGGTACAATTAATACGCCGCTATCTTCGGCACTATAAGTTACAGGTGCATCAAGTGAATCTTTTGAAAATAATAATGTATCAATTGTTATTCTTTCAGCAGAATCATTTATTGAAGTATCAAATGAATTTTTGAATGTGGAGTCTACAGGCTTTAACGTATCGGCAATAATTTTTTTTGATGGAATTGTATCAATATGTTTAGCAGGAACAGTATCTGTGATAATTGTTAAGGATTGCTGAAATTTTGTTTTCCACCTATTGTTAGCAAGTAATGGAAACGTTATAAAGATTGCAAAACAAAAAAAAATGGTTGCAGGTTTTATATTTGCGCAAACTTTATTAAGGATAAACATACTCAGTAGCTGAAACAAAAATATAGTTTAATACTATAAAAGATTTGTAAAGAAAAGTTTTTAACGAAGTAAATCATGCGAAAAAAAATTATCACGTTTTTCTGTTGTACATCTTTAATAATTTTATTTACATCTTATAAAGTTGCGCAGCCAGTAAAATTAATTTCATTACCAAAACAAAGTAAGCTTAGAACAATTGTAATTGATGCAGGACATGGCGGTAAGGATTTTGGTGCACCAGGTAAATATTCATACGAAAAAAACATATCACTTGCCATTGCATTAAAGTTGCAGGCAACTTTACAACAGGCAATGCCCGATGTAAATGTTGTAATGACCAGAACGACAGACATTTTTCAAAAACCCCAAGAAAAAGCAAGCATTGCAAATAATGCAAAAGGTGATTTATTTATTTGCATTCATTGCAACTCTGTACCTAAAGTAAGGCATACTGAAGTAACCGGCTATAAAACACAAACATATTATACCGGTAAAGGCAAAAAGAAAAAGAAACATACAAAACAAGTTCCCATTTATAATGTTTGGTACACGCAAAACCCTGTGAAAGGAACAGAAACATATATTTGGGCCGCGCATAAAAGTGAAGATAAAGAAGTTGCTATGCGTGAAAATGAATCTTTGTATATAGATAGTTCTATGCTGCAACAAGTTGGGGATTTTGATCCTGAATCTCCTGAAAAAAGAATTTTATATTCCTTAAAAACACAACAATATTTTAATCGAAGTGCAAATCTTGCATTGGACGTTGAAAATGAGCTGACAAAAGTTGGTCGTATTGTAGGAGGCGCAAAACAAAGGCAAGTAGGTATTTGGGTATTACAGGCAACAGCCATGCCCAGTATTCTTGTAGAAACAGGTTATATATCAACGCCGGAAGATGAAGATTATTTAAACAGTGTTAATGGGCAACAGGAAATTTGTGATTGTATTACAAAGGCTGTTCAGCATTATAAAGCTGCGTTTGAAACCAATTCTTTTCCTTCAATTTCAGATAGCAGCCAATAAGTTTTTTAATTCATTTGCCTGATAATTATTAAACTTTAGTTTTGCTGCTCGTGTTTACCTTGGCACGATTGTATTAATATTAATGATTATTATGCTAACTAAGGTTTACAAAAATGTATAATGAAAATCTCAAACGAAACTAAAATTGGCGCTTTAACTGTTATTGCAGTTGTTTTTTTAATTCTTGGATTTAATTTTTTAAAAGGCAAAAGCGTTTTAAAAACCGGTTTCTTTTTATACGCTAAATATGGTGATCTTAAAAAACTTGCTGCATCAAATCCCGTATTTGCAAATGGTTTGCAAATAGGAACTGTTTATAGCACAAGTACGCAGAATCCATCTTTAAAAATATTGGTTGTTGAAATTAAATTAAGCCAGGATTTTAATATTCCTGCAAACTCTGTTGCTTCTATTGAAACTAATCCGCTTGGCTCACCTGCGCTAGATATTCAATTAGGAAGCAGTACAAACTTTGCTAAATCAGGCGATACTTTGCGCAGCGTTGATAATGGAGGTCCGCTGGCTTCTATAACAAATAAAATAGGTCCGCTTTCAGATCAGGTAACTGCAACACTTGTTACGCTTGATTCTTTAATGCGCAACTTTAATACGCTGCTCGATACGACTACAAAAGGAAATATTCGCGGCGTAGTTTCCAATCTTGATAGGATTACGCAGAGTGCCGCAAGGTCAACTATGTCATTAGAAAAATTACTCAACGTTCAAACAGGTGCATTGGCAACATCTTTAAATAATGTAAGCGAGTTTACTGCGAACCTTGCAAAAAATAATGCAAAGATTGATAGCACACTTGGTTATTTGCAAACTACAACACGTAATTTATCACAAGCGGATATTAGTGGACTGGTAGGTAAGTTTAAAGAAAGTGCTGACACTTTATCAAATATTATAAATCGTGTTAATTCTACCAATGGTTCTTTAGGTGCATTATTAAATGATAAATCATTATACAATAACCTTAACAATGTTACGCGCAGTCTTAATATTTTGATTGATGATCTTCGTGCACATCCAAAACGGTATGTAAGTATTTCTATCTTTGGCGGAAAAGACAAAGGCAGCTACTTAACGCAACCGCTGAATGATTCCGTAACAAAAAAACCATGAAGCTTGATACACTGATATTTTATTTTTTTTGCAGCTTCTTTTTTTTCTTACACTCAACCATAAGTGCACAACAATTTTTGGCAGATTCATCAGCCAAAAAAAAAATAAATATTTTAAATGCCGAGCGGCTTAACTACCAAAAAAAAGACTCTACAGAATTTCAATCGGCAACAGGTAAAGTAATTATCAAACAGGAAACTACTTTATTCTATAGTGATAGTGTTGTATTAAATAAAACATTGAACATATTAGAAGCTTTTGGCCATGTGCATATAAATGATAATGACAGCATTAATACATATTCTGATTACCTGCGTTATTACGGAAATAATAAAAAAGCATATTTAAAAGGCAATGTAAAACTTACTGATGGAAAAGGTACGCTTACCACGCCCGATCTTGATTATGATTTAAATACACACATTGGCATCTATACAAAAACAGGAAAAGTAGTTAACGATAAATCTGTACTTACCAGCCAGGAAGGTTATTATTATGGTGAAACAAAAAATGTATACTTCAAAAAAAAAGTAGTGCTGGTAAATCCTGATTATAATGTAACAACAGATACGCTGTTGTATAATACTTACACAAATGTTGCAACGTTTACGGTACCCACTTTAATAAAAGCTGCTAACAAAAGAAAGATAATTACTTCTGGCGGATATTATGATATGCAAAACAAAAAAGCATATTTTGATCAGCGCCCGCATATTGAAGACAGCACAACTATTCTTGATGCAGATGTAGTGGTTTCAGATGATTCAACACAACAAAGCGAAGCCAGCGGAAATGTTGTTTATAAAGATACTGCGCAAGGCGTTACTATTTTTTCCAACAATCTTAAAAGCAAAGGCAAAGAATCTTCATTTCTTGCAACGCAGAAACCGGTAATGGTAATAAAACAAAACACAGATTCTATATACATGGCAGCTGATACTTTTTTTTCTGCGCGACTTTCTAATCTGCGTAAGTATCGGGATGTGCCTGTAATTCTTGATTCATTGCCGGTAAATGATTCTATACGTATTAATAATTCTGCTACAACAAAAAACGACAGCGCCAGAGACCGTTTTTTTGAAGCATATTATCATGTAAAAATTTACTCTGATTCTTTACAGGCTGTGGGAGATAGTTTGTTTTATTCTTCAGAAGATTCTGCTTTTCGTTTATTTAAAGATCCGGTTGTATGGAGCCAGCAAAACCAATTAACAGGAGATACAATTTATTTATTTACGAAAGATAAAAAACCAAAGCGCATGTATTCATACGAGAATGCATTTAGCATACAAAAAGTTGGGCCTGATTATTATAACCAGGTAAAAGGCAGAATTATGAATGCCTATTTTCTAAATGGTGAAATTGATTCGGTACGTACAAAAGGAAATTCAGAAAATGTATATTACTCGCAGGATGATAGCAGCAAATTTGTTACGATGAATAAAGGTAATTGTGATGTGATTGATATGTATTTTGCCAACCGGGAAATATTGCGTATTGCTTTCAGGAACAATTATAAAGCTACTTCTTATCCTATGCGGCAAATAAATCCGGATGATATGTATTTGCGTGGATTTAAATGGCTTGACGATAAAAGACCAAAAACCAGGTATGATTTATTTGGAAATTAATTACTGCTATTCATAAAGATTAATTCTCATTAATTTCTCAATTTAAAATTTGCTAATTTCTGATTACTTAATTAAATTATTTTTACCGCTCAAAAAATTGCCATGTATAATTTACTCAAAGGAAAGAAAGGAATAATTTTCGGTGCATTGAATGAACAAAGTATTGCCTGGAAAACAGCTAAAGCCTGTTTTGATGAAGGTGCAGAATTGGTGTTAAGCAATGCGCCGATTGCTTTGCGTATGGGCGAAATAAACCAGCTTTCAAAAGAATGTAATAATGCGCCGGTTATTCCCGCCGATGTAGTAAATATGGATGATCTTAAAAAAATGTTTGAAGAAAGTATGAAGCATTTTGATGGCAAAATTGATTTTATTCTTCATTCTATTGGAATGAGTTTAAATATGCGTAAAGGAAAACACTATACTGAACTTGATTATAATTTTAATCAAAAAACACTTGATATTTCTGCAATGAGTTTGCATCGTGTTTTACGCACTGCATGGAATTTAGATGCTTTAAATGAAAGTGCCAGTGTAGTTGCACTTACGTATATAGCTGCACAGCGTACGTTTCCCGA
>CAXSDU010000014.1:15540-21377 GCA_964236165.1 uncultured Parafilimonas sp.
TTATTAGAAAGCGTTACGCGCAGCTTTGGATATCATTATGGAGTAAAGAAAAAAGTAAGGGTAAATACAATCTCACAATCGCCAACAAGAACAACTGCAGGCAGTGGCGTAAAAGGGTTTGACGGATTTATAAATTATGCAGAAAAGATGAGTCCGCTTGGCAATGCAAGTGCAGAAGATTGTGCTAATTATTGCGTGCTGATGTTTAGTGATTATGCAAAAATGGTTACTATGCAAAATTTATTTCATGATGGCGGATATAGCTTTACCGGCGTTACAGAACAGGTTATTGAGCAAATGGAAAAATAGTTATATATTAAGATGTAAGGAAAACAAATACCTCAACATAAATTATAAAAAAACAAATGCAGATAAGCATTTAAATTATTACACCAGCTGAAGCGATAAAAATTTGAAATTGATTTTTCTTACTGTATCATTTCACTCTGCAATAAAGTGTTTTTATAAGTACTTTTTTTTTCACTGTACTCTTTAGCCGCAGCAATAAAATGTACAAATAATGGTGCAGGTTTTTCTACCGTGCTTTTTAATTCAGGGTGATATTGCACGCCAATAAAAAAAGGATGATTTTGAACTTCCATAATTTCTGCTAAACCACTATCAGGATTAACGCCGCTTGCAATCATTCCATTTGTTTCAAACTGTTCAAGATAATTATTATTAAATTCATAGCGATGCCGGTGCCTTTCGCTAATTAATGTTTTATCATAAATAGTGTAAGCTAAAGTTCCGGGTTTTATTTCACAGGAATAAGCACCCAGCCGCATAGTACCACCCATCATCTTAATCTTTTTTTGTTCTTCCATCATGTCAATAACAGGATCTGAAGTTTGCGCATCCATTTCTGTTGAGTGAGCATTTTCAATACCTAAAACATTTTTGGCGAATTCAATCACAGCCATTTGCATACCTAAACAAATACCAAAAAATGGAAGGTTATTTTCGCGGGCATATTGCACAGCAATAATTTTTCCTTCAATACCGCGTTTTCCAAAACCGGGTGCAACCAATAAACCATCCAGCGGTTCCAGCTTCTCTTTTATATTATACTTGTTTATACTTTCACTATGTACATCAACCACCTGCACTTTTACTTCGTTCATAGCGCCTGCATGTATAAAGCTTTCCAGGATTGATTTATAGGCATCCTGCAGCTCCATATATTTTCCAATCAAACCAATACTTACTTTACTTTTCGGATATTTTAATTTATCAAGAAAAGTTTTCCATTTACTCAAATCAGCTTCAGGAACAAGCGTTGTATTTAATTTCCTTAAACAAATTATATCTAATTTTTCGCGCAGCATAGCCAATGGCACTTCATAAATTGTTGATGCATCTATTGCCTCAATAACAGCTTCGGGTTTTACATTACAGAACAATGCAATTTTTCTTTTTAAATCATTATTCAAAGGTTCTTCTGTTCTGCATACAATAATATCAGGATGCACGCCGGTTTCGCTTAACATTTTTACGCTGTGCTGCGTTGGCTTTGTTTTTAATTCTTTTGCAGCACGTAAATATGGAATTAAAGTAAGATGAATAACGCATACATCACCTTCAGGTAATTCCCATTGCAACTGGCGCACAGCTTCTATAAAAGGAAGACTTTCTATATCGCCAACTGTTCCGCCAATTTCTGTTATTACAATATCATAATTACCATTATTACCTAACAAAACCATGCGGCGCTTAATTTCATCTGTTATATGAGGAACAACCTGAACAGTCTTTCCTAAAAAATCTCCTGCACGTTCTTTATTAATTACTGTTTGATAAATTTTTCCCGTGGTTACATTATTTGCCTGTGATGTGTATATATTAAGAAAGCGCTCATAATGCCCAAGATCAAGGTCTGTTTCTGCGCCATCTTCCGTTACATAACACTCGCCATGCTCATATGGATTTAAAGTTCCCGGATCAACATTTATATATGGATCGAGTTTTTGTATAGTTACTCTAAAACCTCTTGCCTGTAAAAGTTTTGCAAGCGAAGCTGCAATAATACCTTTACCTAAACTGCTGGTTACACCGCCGGTAACGAAAATATATTTTGCCATTATTTATGGTTTTACTTTTTTGTTTTAAATAATAAACTTCACAAAAATTAAAAGAGAAAACCTGCACAGCAACTGTGTTTTGTTTTCAATTTTTAAAAGTATTTGTTAGATTATTGCCTGGTGACCGGCGAGACGAAAATTCTCAGTGGTCATGTAAAGTTAAAAAATTTTTTCTGCCTGTCGAAATTTCAAAGTAAAATCAGTAGTTAAAGTAGAATTTTTTTATTCTTTTATGAAACGGCAAACATGCGTTTTGCTTTATTACCTTTGCAGCCCAATTATTTTTTCACTTAAATCTTATACATGAAAATTACGGTTGTAGGCGCTGGTGCTGTTGGTGCAACTTGTGCTGATAACATTGTACGAAAAGAACTTGCCCATGAAGTTGTTTTGCTTGATATTAAAGAAGGTATTTCAGAAGGCAAAGCACAGGATATGATGCAAACCGCTGCATTACTTGGTTTTGATACACGTATTAGCGGCAGTACAAATGATTATGCAAAAACTGCAAACAGTGATGTTGTTGTTATTACTTCAGGTTTGCCGCGTAAACCCGGTATGACAAGAGAAGAACTTATTGGTACAAATGCAGGTATTGTAAAAGGTGTTGTTGAAAATATTTTAAAACATTCTCCTGATGCAATCATCATCATCATCAGTAATCCAATGGATACGATGACATACCTCGCATTAACATCAAGCAAATTATCTAAGAACCGCATAATCGGAATGGGTGGAGCTTTAGATAGTGCACGTTTTAAATATCAATTAAGCCAGCATCTCAATTGTAGTCCGGCAGATTTAAATGCCATTGTTGTTGGTGGTCATGGCGATACAACGATGATTCCTTTAATTCGTTTGGCAACATGGAACAGTGTTCCTGTAACAAAATTTTTAAGTAAAGAACAACAGGATAAAATTGTAAACGATACAATGGTTGGCGGCGCAACACTTACAAAATTAATTGGTACTTCTGCCTGGTATGCACCAGGCGCAGCAGGTGCTGCATTAGTAGAAGCAATTGTGCGTGATGAGAAAAAATTATTTACTTGCTGCGTTTACCTTAATGGCGAATTTGAACAAAAAGATATTTGCATGGGCGTACCTGTTGTAATTGGAAAAAATGGCTGGGAAAAAATAGTTGATATTGAATTGAATGAAGATGAAAAAGTTGCTTTTGCAAAAAGCGCAGATGCTGTTAGAAATATGAATGACGTATTGAAAACTTTATAAAAAAGCAGTAGTTAATATAAGGCCATGTAATTGCGTAGTTTTTTGTTCCATAGTATCGTGGCATATTTTTTCGCCTGTTATTATATGTAAAATAAAGTAAGATTATTTGGTCACCCTGCTCATTCAATATTAGTGCCCTTTCCCATTATGTTTTTTACCAGTACACTTATTTGTTACATCGTTTATATTTCTACAAAAATGTATTTTGGTTTCATACAGAATTTATAGCAAACTGTGCAGGCGTTGTAATGGCAATCGCTGCAACTTACCCGGATTGGTTGACTGGCTTTTAATTCCTATGGCAACAAACGCTAAAACAACAGGAATGAAATATATGATTGCAAATGCTTTTTCTGTAGGGTTTTTTGGTGCAAATGCAGCAGTTATTATTCTTATTTTCATGCAGCGCATCCGCCTGTGCAATCAGGCTTTTCAATTGCAAATACACTTGGTGTATTTCATTGAACCTCATAATATCAAACAGTAACTGATAAAAAGTATGCAAATAAATTTGCATTATAATAATGACTAAAGAATTTACCGGGTTGGTTTTGCTGAATACTATCAGCTTTATTGCTATGCTTTATATAAATTATGCAGCAAGTAATAATATATTGGCAACTGTAACCGTTGCAGATATTGCACATAAATACGATACCTTATTTGCGCCTGCTAATTATGCTTTTCTCATTTGGCCGCTAATTTATTTATTGTGTATTGGTTTCGTAATTTATCAATGGGTTTTATTAAAAAATGATACGAATCAATACATAAAACTTACCGGCATTTGGTTTACTGTAAGCAATATTGCCAATGCTTTATGGTGTTATTGCTGGGTGCATGAATGGCTTGGCTCGAGTGTAGTTTTAATATTTGTACAATTAATAAGCTTACTCATTTTAGTAGTAAAATTACGGCTTGAATTAGATGATGTACCTGTAAGAAATATACTTTTCGTTTGGTGGTCAATTACCTTTTATGTTGGATGGATTATTACTGCAACCGTTGCATGCATTGCATCATGGCTGATATATATTAAATGGGATGGTTTTGGAATTTCTGCTGATATATGGACCATAATTATGATTGTAATTGCATTTTTAATTTACCTGTACTTAACACAATCACGCAATATGCGTGAAGCTGCCAGTGTTGGTATCTGGGCTTTTGTTGCAATAGCAATTCGTCAGTGGAATGAACACAATAATATTGCGATTACAGCAATTATTGCTTCTTCAGTTTTATTTATTTTAATAGCAAGGCATGGTTATAAAAACAGATACTATTCGCCGTTTGCAAAAATTAAAAGAGGAGAACGATAATAATAAAAAGCGGTTTTATCTTCACATATAACAATTGAATATTTTAAGAATTTAAAATCTCTGCAAACCATGGCACAAAAAGAATTTAATCTTGATAAATTTATCGAAGCACAGCAAAACGATTATTCGATTGCATTGTCAGAAATAAAAGCTGGCAGAAAAAGAAGTCATTGGATGTGGTACATATTTCCGCAAATATTAGGGTTAGGTTATACCAGCACCGCAATAAGTTTTTCAATAAAAGATTTAAGTGAAGCAACAGCTTATTTAAATCATGAAATTTTGGGCAAGCGGTTAATTGAAATTAGCAATGCAGTATTAACATTAAAAACAAACGACGCTCAAGAAATATTCGGCAGCACTGATAGTATGAAATTAAGATCAAGCATGACGTTATTTTTATTTGTACCAAATGCTGATAAAGTTTTTCAGTTAGTGTTAGATAAATTTTTTAATGGAAGGAAAGATGAAAGAACTATACAGTTATTGGAAAAGCAATAATTCTTACCTTAGGCTTGCTTGCAATGACACAAAAAGAACTTCATAATAAACGTTTATTAAACGAAGCCAACGAAACACATATTCGTTACAATACGCGCAGGCATTTTTTAAAAGAATGCGCTATGGGTTTTGGCGGATTAGCATTAGGTTCTTTATTACAATCATGCAATTCATCACCAGACAATTATAATGTTGTGTTTGATCCTGCACATCCGTTAGCGCCAAAGCTGCCAATGTTTTCCGGCAAAGCAAAGAATGTAATTTATTTACACATGGCAGGCGCGCCATCGCAGTTAGAACTCTTCGATTATAAACCTGAACTGATGAAGTTAGATGGACAACTTTGTCCGCCTTCATTAGTAAAAGGAAAACGTTTTGCATTCATTCGCGGCATTCCAAAAATGTTAGGTCCGCAGGCAAAATTTGCACAGCATGGAAAAAGCGGTGCGTGGGTTAGCGAAAACATGCCGCATCTTGCTTCTATTGTTGATGAATTAAGTTTTTTAAAAGCATGTACTACAGATCAATTCAATCATGCACCTGCACAATTGTTAGTACATACCGGTGCTCCGCGTTTAGGCAGACCAAGTATTGGCAGTTGGGTAACGTATGGTTTGGGAACAGAGAATCAAAACCTCCCTGGCTTCGTAGTGTTAACCAGCGGAGGCAAATTTCCTGATGCAGGTAAAAGCGTTTGGGG
>CAXSDU010000014.1:21387-47703 GCA_964236165.1 uncultured Parafilimonas sp.
TGTTTACCAGGGCGTGCAATGCAGAAGTGTTGGCGATCCTGTATTGTTTATTAAAGATCCTGATGGTATGAGCCGTGATTTACGTAAAGCTTCTATTGATGCCATTAACCAGGTAAACGAACAGGAATATAAAGAGTATAACGATCCTGAAATTCTTTCACGTATCTCGCAATATGAAATGGCGTATCGCATGCAAATTGCTGCCCCGGAAGTAATGAACATTAAAGATGAACCGCAATACATTCATGATATGTATGGCACAAAACCTGGCGAAGCCTGTTTTGCAAACAACGCATTGCTTGCAAGAAAGCTTGTTGAAAAGGGTGTGCGCTTTGTGCAGTTGTTTGATTGGGGCTGGGATAGCCATGGCACAGATGCAAGTCTTGCTATTGATGTTGGTTTTATAAATAAATGCCGGCAGGTTGATAAATGTATTACCGCTTTAATTCTTGATCTTAAACAACGCGGTTTACTTGAAGAAACGCTTGTTGTATGGGGCGGTGAATTTGGAAGGACACCAATGATGGAAAATCGTGAAGGCAAACAAAATCCTTTCAAAGGCAGAGATCATCATGTAGATGCATTCACGATATGGATGGCGGGCGGTGGCATTAAAAAAGGCGTCGTGTATGGCGAAACAGATGAGATAGGTTATTATCCTGTAAGCGGCAAAGTAACTGCATTTGATATACAGGCAACCATATTAAACCAGCTTGGTTTTAATCATGAAAAATTCACTTACGAATTCCAGGGCAGACCATTTAGGTTAACTGATGTTTCTGGCAAAGTGATCCAGGAAATTATTGCTTGAGTTAAATAAAAAATACGCAGACTATTTTTTCAACAGTATTATATGCGTTTCAAAAGCGGTAATCTTACTATCGTACAATAGTATGATTTGCCTAACTGCTTTAGTTCTTTCTAACATAAAAACTCTATAACGCGCGTAACTTTACACGCATGAGCAAAAGCAATGGAATGGCAGGTGAGGCAAGAATATCTTCATTCAACACAATATCGAAACCTACATTAAAAGAAAAATTTGCTGCACTTGGTAACCTTCCAAGATTTTTTAAACTTGTTTGGCAAACCAATCACTGGTACACAATATTAGATGGAGTATTAAGATTATTTCGTTCAGCCATTCCTGTTTCTATTTTATATGTTGGTAAATTAATAATTGATGAAGTAGTTAAGCTAAGCAAAAGCCATTCATCAGATCATACTTTTTTATGGGAACTTGTTGCTGCAGAATTTGCGCTGGCAATTATTTCTGATGCGCTGGCAAGAGCAACAGCGTTAGTAGATAGTTTATTGGGCGATTTATTCAGCAACTATACTTCAGTCAGGATTATGGAACATGCAGCCACACTCGATCTTGATCAATTCGAAGACTCAGAATTTTATGATAAGCTGGAACGTGCAAGACAACAAACCATTGGGCGCACCATATTATTATCACAAGTATTTGCGCAGGTGCAGGATTTAATTACTATGGTTTTTTTAGCTGCCGGTTTAATGGCATTTAATCCATGGCTGATATTATTATTATTAATTGCAATCGTTCCCGCATTTTTGGGTGAATCTTATTTTAATGATCGCAGCTATGCATTAACACGCGGACAAACACCGGAGCGCCGCGAACTGGATTATATGCGTTATCTCGGCGCCAGCGATGAAACGGCTAAAGAAGTAAAGCTGTTCAATCTTTCTGATTTTTTAATCAACCGTTTTAAAACACTCAGCAATAAATTTTATACTGATAATAAAAAGCTTTCCATTAAGCGCGCATCATGGGGAACTGTGTTTGCGCTTATCGGGAGTGTTGGTTATTATTCAGCTTACATTGTTATTATTATACAAACTATAGCTGGTGCAATTACTATTGGTACGCTTACATTTCTCGCAGGTTCATTCAGGCAGTTAAGAAGTTTGCTGGAAGGAATTTTATCAAGATTTACATCTGTATCGCAAGGCGCAATTTACCTGCGTGATTTTTTTGATTTTTTCGAGATACAACCAAACATTATTACTACAAAAAATCCAGTACCATTTCCAAATCCGGTTAAAGAAGGTTTTGTTTTCGATAATGTTGGTTTCAAATATCATAATTCAGAAAACTGGGCTAACCGTAATCTCAGCTTTACTTTATATGCAGGTGAAAAGCTTGCGTTGGTTGGAGAAAATGGTTCAGGCAAAACAACATTGGTAAAATTGTTAGCGCGTTTATATGATCCATCTGAAGGCAGAATATTATTGGATGGAATTGATTTGCGTGAATATGATTTGTTTGAACTGCGCCGTAACATTGGCATTATCTTCCAGGATTATTTGCGTTATCAAATGAGCTTTGCACAAAACATTGCAGTTGGTAATATTGATGAGTTGGAGAACCGTGCATTGATTGAACAATCAGCTGAAAAAAGTTTAGCAAGTTTACTTGCGCAAAAATTACCCTTGCAATATGAACAGGCGCTTGGCCGCCGTTTTAATAATGGCATTGAATTAAGTGGCGGAGAATGGCAAAAAGTTGCATTAGCAAGAGCATATATGAAAGATGCTCAGTTATTAATTCTTGATGAACCAACCAGCGCATTAGATGCACGTGCCGAGTATGAAGTTTTTCAGCGTTTTGCTGAATTGACAAAAGGTAAAACTGCTGTGCTTATATCGCATCGTTTTTCAACTGTTCGTATGGCAAATAGAATTCTGGTTTTAGATAAAGGCAAGCTGCTCGAAATTGGCAGCCACGAAGAATTACTTGCTTTAAATGGAAGATATGCAGAGTTGTTTTATTTGCAGGCGCAAGGTTATCGATAATTAATTATCTAAGAATTCTTTTATTAACTCAACAACCATTTCAGGCTGCTTGTTTTTAAGCGAACCTGTTTCTCCTTCACCCAAACATTTGCCATGCACACCAGGCAATATTATTAATTGTGCATTTGGAATAAGTTGTGACATTTTTAATGCATGTGCAGGTGTTGTTACATCTTTATCGCCGTTTATAATTAATGCAGATGCTTTTATATTTTTTAAATCATCGTCATTCCAATTCTTAAAATCAATCATTCTTTGTTTGTCTTTATTAAACATATTGAACAATGCAGATGAATCGGGATTGATTTTTAGAAATGCTTCCTGTAATGCTTTAGGCATATTATCTAAAGTAGCATGCAGCATACCATCAAAAAAACCAGGAATAAATCCCTCGCGTTGATATGCTCCGGCAATTACAACAATTTTATCCGCTAATTCTGAATGTCTAATTGCAATTTGCATAGTTGTACTTGCGCCGTTACTAAAACCTAAAATATATATTTTAGAAATATTGAGTTGTTGCAATAACGCTGCAACATCATCTGCATCCTGCACAAAACTTTCGGGTGCATTTCTGTCGCTTGTATGTCATGCGCCTGTAATTCAACAGCAATAACTTTATAATGCTTTGCAAGCAGCGGAAGTACTACTCCAAATGATGTTTGAATGGTTGAGCCGCCGCCATGTATTAGTATTAATGGCTTGCCTTCACCAGAAATTTCATAATACATTTTTATACCATTTACACTGGCGAAATTTCCTGTTGTTATTGTATCGTTTTGCATACTAATAAAATTCTTTGCTGATGCAAGTATTGTTAGCGGCAAAAATATAAAAGAAAAATGCTTTTTTTCCAGCAATGCTTTCATTCTATAATATCGAAAAATAAATTAAACAGCATCTTCATTAATGAATATTTACTACTGATTTGCGGAGACTGTTATAACATCGGTACACATTTATTCAGTCTTATAGCAGCCATTGGTTCATGTGAAGGAATAAAAACAAGCGGATTATTTTTTGCAAATATTTTCACTTTATTGTACGTTTCTCTTGCAAGTTTATTACTGGCATTGTTGCCCGGAAATTTATTTCGCAATATCTGTTGCTGCGAATAACAAATATCTCCTGCAAAAAATACCGAGCATTCATCTGTTTTAATTAAAACTGAGCAATGATGATAAGTATGACCCGGTGTTTCAATAAGTATTACATCTTTTGCATTTGTAAGATATTGCACTTTATCAAAAACATGATATTGTTCAGTAAGCGTAATCAAACGCGGGTTAAACCAAGGCGGATATAATTTTGGCAGATCACCAAATGGCTTTTCCCATTCAGCTTTATTTACAAGAATTGTAGTATCGGGAAAATATTTTATGCCATCTGTATGATCGAAATGAAGATGCGTAAGTATAATAGCTTTTATTTTTTCTTTAGGAATATTTAGCAACTGTAACTGCTTATTTATTTCATCTTCTCTGCTAATAAAAAATTTAAATTGGGTTTTATCAAACCAATTGGCAAAAGTGCCCGATGATTTAAAATAATCAGGGTTTTTTACGTCGGCAATTTCTCCTGTATCAATTATAAAAATTCCTTCCGGATGTTCAATGATCATTATAAATATAGGCAACCATTCTGTGAAATTTTTATCAAACAAAAAAGATGATAATGCCAATAAACCTGAATGTTTATTTTCCCTGAATTTTGTTTTAACTGAAACAAAACCTGTTGAAACAAGATGAATTTTTACAGCTTGTTTATTGCAGTGTAATTGAACAGTTGTTGAACTGAACATAAGTTTTCAAGTGAGAGGATTTATGAAAATAAAGGTGGTTGTACGCCATCTTTTTTCTCAACAAATTTTGGTTTAATTAAATTCAATCCGCATGCTGCATTTAGCTTATCAACTAAAGAAACAGTAAGCTCCGGCGATGTTGCTTCATCATGCATGTGCATAAAAAAATAAATATCATTAATGCCTTTGCTTAGCCAGTATTTCATTCGTTCAACCCATGCATCAATACGAGTATTATCTGTATGATGTAAACTATTGCCTACATAACGAATAAAAGTTTTTGGTATAGTAAGATGCATGTGTGCACAATCTCTTCTGCCGGCTGTATCAGTTATAACTGCACCAATATTTAATTCATGCAAAGTCTCAAATAATTCTTTATTCATATCAGGCACGCTAAACCAATCAGGATGGCGAACTTCTAAAAAGAATTGCACATCTTTCGGCAGCAATCTTAAAAATTCAAACAACTCATCTTTACGCTTTGGTGAATATGCATCGCTAACCTGTACGAACATTGGACCGAGATGTTCTTCAAATGCAAGAATACCGCGCAAAAATTCTGTTGTAATAAAGTCTTTGCCAGTTAATTTGCCAAAATGTGTAATGCCTTTATACATTTTCGGACAAAACAAAAAGTCTTTTCCATTTGCTTTTTCCTTCCACTTTTCAATTGCCTGCGCACCATAAATTTTATAATGCGTAGCATTTAATTCAATGCTGTTATAGTGCTCAACATAGTATTGCAGAAAATCTTTTTCTTTTGTTTTTGGAGGATAGATTTTGCCAACCCATTCAGGTCTGCCCCATTTAGCACAACCAACATACACTTTGGCATTTTTATTTTTTTTGCCTGGCAAATTTTGCTTGTTAAATAACGGCTCTTTCGGCAAGCCGAAATCAACGCTGTCTAATTCCTGTTCAGGCACGCGTCCAAATTCCATAAGGCGGATAAGTTTACCGTATAAATTTACTGGTTAACATTCACAATTTATGTACTCAACAATTTTTTAATTAATAATTATAATCATTATAGTTAAATATATTTTCATTTAACTTGGCTGCCACATTGCTTGTATGAATTAAGTTATAAAATTTATATGAAATTTTATAACGAGAACATCTAAAATTTATGATGAATTCCATCATACAATAAAAAATTAATATAGATGAAACGCAACTATTATATCGTAGCACTCATCATGCTTACCTTTTTTGTAATTTCTTTTTTAACGAATGTTATTGGCCCGCTTTCACCTGAATTTATAAGCGACTTTAAATTAAGTGATTTGATGGCCGGGCTTTTACCTTTTGCATTTTTTATTGCTTATGGTGTAATGTCAATACCATCAAGCATTCTTGTGCAAAAGTATAACGAGAAAAAAATTATGATAGCTGCGTTTGTAGTTGCGTTTGCAGGCTCATTAATACTGGCAACGCAGCCCAACTATTTAACTGCTGTGTTATCATTATTTCTTATCGGTTGCGGAATGGCAATGTTGCAGGTTGTAATTAATCCTTTACTTAGAACAGCAGGTGGCGAAGAGAATTATGCATTTACATCAGTATTGGCTCAACTTATTTTTGGAGGTGCATCTTTCGTTAGCCCGCTGGTGTATGCTTATATGGTTAAAAATATCAATGTAAATAACAGCGGCATAATGGGAATATTAGGTTCTCATGTACCATCAAATATGCCATGGATATCTCTTTATTGGCTGTTTGCCGTTATTTGTTTGTTTATGTTTTTTATTCTATTTGCATCAAGATTTCCTAAAGTAGAACTTACAAGCGAAGAAAAAGCCGGTCCTTTAAAAACACATCTTCAGCTTTTAAAAAAACCTATCGTTATTGCTTATTTTATTGCATTGTTTTGTTATGTTGGTACAGAGCAAGGTGTTTCTTACTGGATGTCTCAATTCTTATATGAGTATCATCATTTTGATCCACAAACTACCGGCGCACATGCAGTAGCTTATTTCTGGGGATTGATGACCGCCGGTGGTGTGTTAGGATTATTGTTGTTGAAAATTATGGATAGCCGCAAACTTCTAATTGTTTTTACTATTCCGGCATTAATATTTTTTACACTTGGTCTTTTTGGAAGCGCTGATATTTCACTTTACTCATTTTCAATTGTTGGTTTTTTTATGTCAGTAATGTATCCAATTATCTTTTCGCTGGCACTTAGCTCTGTTTCTGAAGATCATGGTTCATTTGCAGGAATATTAGTAACTGGTATTATTGGTGGCGCTGTTGTGCAATTGCTTATTGGCGGGCTGGGCAACTTGTTTGGTTTAAAAGCTGCCATGTGTTTTATTTATTTAACTATGGGATATATGCTTAGTATCGGTTTTTGGGCAAAACCTCTTGTTACCAATAAAACAATTTTTGATAAAAAAAGTGATGCTTAATTTAACTCATAGAAAATTTAGACATTTAGCATTTTCAAAAGCTGCTTATACTGTTATAATATTTTTAATGCACTAATGTGAGATTATAAACATAAAATGATAGTGAAATATTGAAATGATTTTTTGCATTTAAACTGTAATATCAGGTTCTGGCTTTTGATTTTCTTCACTAGTTTCAGCTAATTTTAAAATAATATTTTTCCACTCATTATTCCATTCGCCCTGCATTTCAAGTTTTCCTTCACTAATAAGTTCTTTCATGCGCCAGGCAATAAATACATCGCCGGTATGAATTTTCATTTTTCCAAATAATGTTTGAAATATCTTTTGAAGTTTTTGCGGCTCTTTTATTAAAGCACTTAAAATATCTTTATCATAGTAAGAAGCATCTTTGCTAATAATTTTTTTACTGCCATCTAGAATTCTTACAATAGTATTTTCGCTGCATAATTTTTTCCATTCATCTGCATCTAATTCAAATTCGCTAGGCGTTACAGGTCTTGCTAATTTTTTGGCTTTGGTAAATTCTTTTGGTGGTATCTCAAACAAATCAATTGGATAAAAAATATTCCCTTTTTCATTTATGAACGGAAGATTGTTTAAAGAAAGAATAAAAACTTTTTTTTCATAATCTTTTAACTGGTTTATCAGCCAATAATAACCACAAACATCATGTTGATTCGGCGCTACCCAAATCCAAACCTTTTCATCATCTTTATCAAGTTTTTTCTTCAACTCATCAACCGTAAGTTTATCATCTACAATATTTAATTGTTCTGCGTAAGGTGAATTTTCTAATAAATTTTTCCACCAATCTCTTCTTGCCTGGTAACCTTCTGGTTCATAAATATTTTCAAGCGAACCCACAGCAAAATCATCTTTTATATGAATGATTTCTCCTTGTAAACTTTCATCTAATTCTATCGCTTTTTGTAAAGTATCAATATCTGATTGCTGAAAAACAATGTGTAGCATTATAAATTAATAATTAGCAATTTAAAAATTAGTAATTAAGAATTAGCTGTTGATTTAGATGACTTTAAAATTGTGGATAGAATTTTTAATATTTCAGCGCAGTCATTCAAAAATGAATCAGCTATTTTATTCTCCAATAGTTCACTTTCTTTAAATAACCTCAACCAATAATTGTTTCTCTTGCTTCATGGTAGGCTATTTCAAGTTTGTGAATAAAATCTTTTCTGGGAAGAGCCTCCAAGTACTTCTTCAACATTTGCACCAATAAAAGTCCCACTTCGTAATAATTGCAAGCATAATGCACGCTCAACTTTTCTGTTTCTTAGATGATTAAACAATTTTATTATTCGCAAAGCAAATTGAAAAGACTTGTCAAATATCATATTATCGTTCTTCAATTATTAATTTTTAAATTGCTAATTATTAATGTGCTCTCATTCTTCTATCAAGTCCAACTCAACTCTTAAATTCTCTATAATAAATTCCTGTCTTTCCTGTGTATTCTTACCCATAAAATAAGAAAGCAAATCCTGTATATGATCACCTTGTTCAAGAATCACAGGTTGCAAACGCATATCTTCCGCAATAAATCTTTCAAATTCTTCAGGCGATATTTCGCCTAAACCTTTAAAGCGCGTTATCTCAGGTTTATTACCGAGCTTTTTTATAGCAGCTTGTTTTTCTGTTTCATCATAACAATAAATTGTTTCTTTTTTATCGCGTACGCGAAACAACGGCGTTTCTAAAATATGAACATGATCTTTCTTAACAAGATCTGGGAAAAATTGTAAAAAGAAAGTCATAATAAGCAGGCGAATGTGTAATCCATCAACATCAGCATCGGTTGCAATAACTATATTATTATAACGCAGGTTATCTAAACCATCTTCAATATTCAAGGCATGTTGCAGTAAATTAAATTCTTCATTTTCATAAACAATTTTTTTTGTTAATCCGAAACAATTCAAAGGTTTACCGCGTAAGCTAAACACAGCCTGCGTTTCAACATTACGCGCTTTTGTTATGGAGCCGCTGGCGCTATCGCCTTCTGTAATAAAAATGGTTGAATTATTTTGCAGTTCAATAAACGCATCTTTATTTTTTGTTGGTAACTCGTCATTTAAATGCACATGACAATCACGTAATTTTTTGTTATGCAGATTTGCTTTTTTCGCTCTTTCATTTGCAAGCTTTTTAATACCTGCCAATTCTTTTCTTTCACGTTCACTTTGTTCAATACGCTTCTTAATTGCATCAGCAACTTGAGTATTTCTATGCAGATAATTATCTAACTCTTTTGATAAAAAATCCTGTATAAAATTCTTCATGCTTGGTCCGCCTTCAAATATAGTTTGAGAACCGAGTTTTGTTTTTGTCTGGCTTTCAAAAACAGGTTCCTGTACACGCACAGAAATAGCTGCAACAATACTTTGACGAATATCTGCTGCTTCATAATCTTTCTTAAAAAAATCACGAATCACTTTTACGTAGGCTTCGCGAAATGCCTGTTGATGCGTGCCGCCTTGTGTTGTATATTGTCCATTCACAAAAGAAAAAATATCTTCACCATAATCGTTGTTGTGTGAAAGTGCAACTTCAATATCTTCTCCTTTTATATGAATTATTTCGTAACGCAATTCATCATTATTGGTTTTGCGCTGCAATAGATCCAGCAAACCATTTTTACTTACATAACGTTTGCCATTTAAGTTCAACACCAAACCTGCATTCAGGTAACAATAATTCCAAAGCTGGTTATCTAAATATTCATTTATATAATGAAAATTTTTAAACACAGAATCATCCGGAACAAATGTTATCAGCGTTCCGTTTTCTTCTGTGCTCTTTGCTTCTTTATATTCTTTAAGTAGAATGCCTTTTTCAAATTCTGCCGTTTTTACTTTGCCTTCGCGGAAACTATCAACCTTAAAATAATTGCTTAACGCGTTCACAGCTTTTGTACCAACGCCATTTAAACCAACACTCTTCTGAAAAGCCTTGCTGTCATACTTTGCGCCTGTATTTATTTTGCTTACAACATCAACTACTTTACCTAACGGAATGCCGCGACCATAATCGCGTACAATAACTGTTTTGTTATCAATTATAATATCAACATGTTTACCGTAACCCATTGTATGTTCATCAATACAATTATCAACTACTTCTTTCAGCAGCACATAAATGCCATCATCCGGCGAAGAACCGTCACCTAACTTTCCAATATACATTCCCGGGCGCAGGCGTATATGTTCACGCCAATCGAGACTGCGAATACTTTCTTCAGTATAATCAAACTTTATTTCAGCCATTTTTCAAAGTCAAAATTTAAAAGTAAAAATTCAAACGTATTATGAAAGCCGCAAAGTATAATTTTTTGACTTTTTAATTTTTACTTTTAACACACGCAATGTTTATAACTGTTACAAAATTGTATTGCAAAGTGGTTTGTTTTATACTTGCTAATTTGAACAACTTTATCTTTGTAAAAAGCCAATATGAAAAAAATTATATCCGTCATTTTATTTATAAGCACTTTTTTTTGCATACATGCACAAACGCTTCAACCGCTCACGGCAAATAACAAAGCATCATTGCGTGGTTTAAGTGTTGTAAACGATACCTGCGTTTGGACAAGCGGAAGTAATGGCACGGTTGGTTTAAGCATTGATGCAGGCAAAACATTTCAATGGATAACTGTTCCGGGTTATGAAACAAAAGATTTTCGAGACGTTGAAGGGTTTGATATAAATACTGCCTTGATTTTAGCAGTTGATACGCCGGGTATAATTTTAAAAACAAAAGATGGTGGCAAAACATGGAAAGAAGTTTTTCGCGATAATACACCGGGAATGTTTTTAGATGCCATGGATTTTACGATGGATGGAAATGGTGTTGTGGTTGGTGATCCAATTAATAATAAACTTTTTTATGCCGTTTCAAAAAACTTTGGTGACAACTGGCAAACGTTAAGCGGCGATAAAAATAATTATACAGCAGATACAGGTGAAGCATTTTTTGCTTCCAGCGGAACCAATGTTGTAATTACAGGTACAGGCTATAATCCAACAGTATTTTTTGCAACAGGTGGCAACAGGTCAAGATTGTTTTTGTATGGACAGCCTTTGGTACTAAATAACATTCTCCAAGGTGGTGCAACACAAGGTGCAAATTCTGTTGCCGTAAGTCCAACTATTTCAAAGCTGGCTGTTGTGGGTGGCGATTTTAATCGCGATACCTCTTCACAAAAAAATATCCAGTTATTTACTTTAAAATCTAACCAGCTTTTAAATGTGCCGGTGCAAACACCACCGCATGGTTACCGCAGCTGTGTGCTTTTTATTAATGATAATAAAGTTTTGAGTTGTGGTTTAACGGGTGTTGATTATTCAACAGATGGCGGCGTAAACTGGAACTTAATTTCCTCAGAGAGTTATAATGTTTGTGCAAAAGCTAAAAAAGGAAATGCCGTTTTTCTTGCAGGAAAAGATGGACGAATTGCAATTTTAAAAAACTAATACGCTTATTAACACAGGTTGCATAAGTTTTATCTTCTGCTGAATGAATTGGCTTGTTACTTGATTTTCTTTTTAAAAATTTATGCATACAAAAACATATTCAACAATTGTTATAATGCCTGATAACAGTAACATTGAAGTAAATTATTACTGCATGGATGCTAAGTTAAGTAAAGAGGAAAAGGAAAAACAAACGCAGCTTTTTATACAATTACATGATTGCATCTGTAGTGTGAAAATTGAAAAATCAATTTGTAAAAATTTGCATCAGTTAGAAAGCATTGTACACAACAAAGTAATAAATACAAAAGGGCATTTGTGCTAATGTTGTTTACTGTTCAGATTTTAATTATGCGTTTGATATTTTTACTTTCAGCTTTTCTCTTTTGTCAGCGTTTAAAACTTCAACATTTTTTTCATTTTTTGCTTTTTTATCTTCTCGTAAACCCATAAAAACAGGATGGCGCAAAATGCCTTCATCTGTTTCTTCAGAAAATTTTATTTCACAAACCAGATTTGGTTTTACCCACGTAACCGGCATGTTTGTTTTTGGTTTTTTTACAAACGGAATTTTATCTGTTACAAGTGGCGCAAGTTTTTTTTCAACTTCCTTTAAATTATTTTCGTTAAAGCCTGTGCCAGTATGACCAATATAAATCAATTTATCTCCAACATATTTTCCAAGTACCAAAGCACCAAAATGTTTTCGGCTTTTTCTGCCTTCAGTAAACCCGCAAATAATCGCTTCAAACTTTTTATTATTTTTTATTTTAAGCCAGCTTTTTGTACGAAAATTTTTTGTGTAAGTGCTGTCAGATTTTTTTGCCATAATGCCTTCAAGACCTTTATCTGTTGCGAGTTTAAAAAAGGCTTTTCCTTTTTCTTCAATGTGATCACTGAATTTAATTACATCCTCAGTTGCAGGCAATATATTTTTTAAAATGTGTTTTCTTTCAAGCAATGTAAGCGCAGTTAAATCTTTTCCATCCAGCCATAAAATATCAAACACATAATATTCAAGGCGCGAATCTTCTCCTTTCGTTGCAAAGTTTTGTAACTGCTGAAAACTTGCAACACCTTCATCATTCAATGCAATAACTTCTCCGTCAACAACTGCATTTATCTGCCATTTTTTTAATGCATTTGTAACTTCTTTAAATTTTTGTGTAAACGATATATTATTTCTTGATTGAATTTCTACGTTGCCTTTGTTTAAATAACCTAGGGCGCGATAACCATCCCACTTAATTTCATAAATCCATTCTTCATCATCAAATGGTTCGTCAGTTAATGTGGCAAGCATTGGTTTTATATTTGATGGAAATACAGCGCGCTTTGCTTTCTTTAGCAGATTATTTATTTCGCTATTTTCTGTTTTTGTTTTGGGGCTGACTTTTTTTTTATTGTTTTTGGTGAAGCATTATTTACGTTTACTGTATTTGCAGTTTTAGAATTTTCACTTTTTACTTTTGACTTTTGTTCCCGGTTGCTTTTCCAAATCTTGTCACTTGTTTTTTCAACCTGTGCTAAAGTTTTTTTAGATGTAACAGATTTATCTTTTTTTGTAACGTCAGTTTTAGATGCATATTTATCATTGTGTTTAATTAGCAGCCAGCTATTTTCTCCCTGGTAATGGGTTTTCACTAAAGCAAATTCTCCTTTTAACTTCTTGCCATACATTACAATTTTTACACTGCCGCTTTTAAGTTGTTTTAATAAATTTTTTTCATTTTCTTTTTTATCGGTTGTTGTATTTTCCAAAGGTTCATAGGTGCCTTCATCCCAAACGATTACTGTTCCTGCACCATAATTTCCTTTCGGAATAATGCCTTCAAATGTTCTGTAATCAAACGGGTGATCTTCCACCATCATCGCGAGGCGTTTATCTTCCGGGTTTAAAGAAGGACCTTTTGGAACTGCCCAGCTTTTCAATACACCTTCCATTTCCAGGCGAAAATCATAATGCAATCGCGATGCATCGTGCTTCTGCACAACAAATACCAATTGATTTTTCGAGGTTGATTTTCCGCCTGCTGGTTCCGGTGTTTTATTAAAACTGCGTTTCTTTTTATATTTTGAAAGGCTCATGCAAAATCATTTTTATTATACAAACAAATTGTTCGCCAAAGCTGTGCATATTTAATAATCGTTTTTATTTTTCTTAATTCGCAAAATCTGTTTTCTTTGTTGTTATGTGTTTATCGGTGGCATCACTAAACTCTGGCAGCAACGGTAATTGTTATTATATTGAAAATGCAAATGAAGCTATTCTTGTTGATGTGGGCATATCCTGTAAAGAAATCGAAAAGCGAATGATGAGAATGGGTTTATCACCACAAAAAATAAAAGCGATATTCATAACGCATGAACATTCTGATCATATTTATGGACTTTTTTCATTCTTAAAAAAATATCCTGTACCTGTATATATTACGCCAGATACTTTAAAGAAAGGAATTAATGTAGCTGCAAACCTGCTTTGCTCATTCAAAGCACATTGCGAAATTATTATTGGCGGCCTTTCAATTACTGCTTTTCCTAAACTGCATGATGCCGTTGACCCATATTCATTTATTATAACCTGCAATAATGTAACTGTTGGCGTATTTACTGATATTGGGCTTGCATGTAATAATGTTATTAATTATTTCAGGCAATGCAATGCTGCTTTTTTAGAAGCCAATTACGATATTGAAATGTTGCAAAATGGAAGGTATCCTTTCGTTTTAAAAAAGCGTATTAGTGGTGGCAAAGGTCATCTTAGTAATGCAGAAGCGCTTGAGCTTTTTGTTAAACACAAGCCTGCGTTTATGACGCATCTTTTTTTGTCGCATCTTTCGCATAACAATAATCGTCCTGAAATTGCTGAAGCATTGTTTAACGCACATGCTAATGGCATAAAAGTAATTGTAGCATCAAGATTTAAAGAAACTGACTTACATATAATTCAATCTGCAGAAAAGAAGAGAAAAATTATTGGTTATAACCAGGCTGCTGCTAAACAGCTTTCTTTTGCGTTTGCATAATTGCTTGAATATATAAATTCGTCGTACCAATTAGTATTTATATGCGCTTTACCTTTCTTATATGCTTGATAATATTTCCATTCTTTTTATCAGCACAAATTGTAAATGTTGAAAGTCAGCGTTTACAAAGTGATACCACAGGTTGGCTCGGAAGCTTTGGTTCTAATTTTCTGTTTGAAAAAAATGCTGTGCAGATTTTGAACGTGAATTTAAATGCACATGTTGAATATAAAACAAAAAAAAGCTTATACCTGTTTCTTGGTAATTACAATTTACTAAAGGGCAGTGGACAAACATTATCTGATAATGTATTTTATCATTTGCGTTATAATTATAAAATAAATAAATGGTTGCGGTGGGAAGTGTTTACACAACTACAGCAAAATAATATTACAGGTATTGATTTGCGTATGCTTGCCGGCACAGGACCACGTTTTAAATTAAGCCGCACAAAGAAACTGAGTTTTTATACAGCTACTGCGGCTATGTATGAATATGAAAAAGAAATAACTACGCCACCGGTTTATCATCGCAATATTCGCAGCAGCAGTTATTTTACGGTAACTTATAAGCCAGCCGAAAATACAGAATTGGTAGGCACGGTTTTTTATCAGCCGCTTTATAGCAACTTCGGCGATTATAGAATATTGAATGAAATAAGTGCAAAATTCAAAATAATAAAACATCTTTCATTTACTGCAGGCTGGTATTATTTATATGATAGTAAACCCGCCGCATCAACACCTAAATTAAATTACAGTATTAGTAATGGTATTGAATATGATTTTTAAAACGCGCTTATTCTTAATTGCAGTTGGTTGTGATAAGTTGTTTTGAAACTTACCTTTGCGCTTTAATAAAGCTATATGGATTATAGGATAGAAAAAGATACAATGGGCGAAGTAAAAGTGCCGGCAGATGTGTATTGGGGCGCGCAAACACAGCGCAGCATTGAGAATTTTAAAATTGCACAGGATATAAATAAAATGCCTAAGCCAATTATTTATGCATTTGCCTATCTTAAAAAGGCGGCTGCACTTGCCAATAACGAATTAAATGTTTTGCCCGATGATAAACGTGATGCAATTGCAGAAGTATGTGACGAAATTTTAGATAAGAAATTAGATGATCAGTTTCCTTTGGTAGTTTGGCAAACGGGCAGCGGCACACAAAGCAACATGAACGTAAATGAAGTGATTGCTTATCGTGCACATGTTTTACAAGGTGGTAAGTTAACGGATAAAGAAAAATTTTTGCATCCGAATGATGATGTAAATAAATCGCAAAGCAGCAACGATACATTTCCAACAGCCATGCATATTGCCGCATATAAGATGCTGGCTGAAACAACTATCCCGGGTATTGAAGAACTAAAAAATACTTTAAGAAAAAAAAGTAAAGTTTTCATGCAGGTTGTAAAGATCGGTCGCACGCATTTTATGGATGCGACGCCACTTACACTAGGGCAGGAATTCAGTGGTTATGCTTCGCAACTTGAACATGGATTAAAAGCAATTAAAAATTCTTTATCGCACTTAACTGAACTGGCTTTGGGTGGAACTGCAGTAGGCACCGGCATCAACACACCAAAAGGTTACCCGGAATTAGTTGCGAAAAAAATTGCTGAGCTTACAAATCTTCCTTTTATCACTGCAGAAAACAAATTTGAAAGTTTAGCCGCACATGATGCTATTGTAGAAGCACATGGCGCACTTAAAACCGTTGCCGTGAGTTTAATGAAAATTGCGAATGATATACGAATGCTTTCATCAGGTCCTCGCAGCGGTATCGGGGAAATTTTTATTCCTGATAATGAGCCTGGTTCTTCTATTATGCCAGGCAAAGTAAATCCTACACAATGCGAAGCATTAACTATGATAGCAGCGCAGGTTATGGGCAACGATGTAGCTATAAATATTGGCGGTGCAACGGGTCATTTTGAACTGAATGTTTTTAAACCTTTAATGATTTATAACTTTTTACATAGCGCAAGACTGATTGGTGAAGGTTGTATTTCATTTAATGATAAATGTGTCGCCGGTATTGAACCAATTGAAGCCAATATTAAAAAACATGTTGATAACAGCCTGATGCTTGTAACAGCACTCAATACAAAAATTGGTTATTATAAAGCTGCGGAGATTGCACAAAAAGCGCATAAAGGAAATACCACTTTAAAAGAAATGGCAGTAAAACTTGGTTATGTTACTCCCGAACAATTTGATGAATGGGTTGTACCTGCAAATATGGTTGGTGAAATAAAAAGCTGAAGCACGCAAGTGTTTTTTCAAACAATTTAAAATCTTACTTCGCGTTATTTAAAGAATCATTTTGGCAAACATAATTTAATGAAAAATTTTTTCAGTTTTTTATTCATAGTCTGTTGCAGCATCATATTATTTTCTTCCTGCGAAAAAGATTTTAGTATTGAAAATGGTGAGTCGCAAATTGCAGCGGGCAGTTTGTGGGATTCAATTGGCGATTGTTTGCCGGATACTGTAATTGGAACTTTTTATGATGGAATTACGCCTGGCAGCGATACTGCTTATGTAAATGTACAAGTGAATGTTACTGAAACAGGTACATATAAAATTGCTACTGATTTTCAAAATGGCTTTGAATTTTCTGATTCAGGTTTTTTTACAACTAAAGGACTCAATACTATCAGACTTAAACCAATCGGCACACCAACATTGCTTAAGCCAACTACATTTAATATAAGTTTTGATAGTTCTTTTTGTTCTTTTACAGTAGATGTGCAGGATAGTACAGGCACAGGTTTAAGCGGAGGACAGGATACAACAGGTCAGGGAGGAGATCCTGATGGCAGTTTAGGCAACTGGCAATTCACACAAGGTTCATTTATTTTTAATGGCATTGTTGACTCTGCATCGAAAGATAATTCAACAGGTCTTGCAGTAACATATATAAGTATTAATGGTTCTACATCTAAAGGTGATACAACTTTATCTTTAAAGTTTATAATTCCGGCATCAGATATTCAACCGGGCACCTATACGCTGGTAAGTAACGGAATATTTTTTACTGTTGTAGATGCAAATACATTAACAATTTTGGATGAGGCTGACGGACTAACACCAGGCACAGATTTTACAGTTGTGGTAACTTCTTATGAAAGCACATCAAAAACAATAACAGGAACTTTTTCTGGTAAAGTACAAGACTCATCAGGAAATATTGTAACCGTATCTAATGGTTCATTTACAGCAATAGTGTCCGGCTAAATTAAACAGCTCTTGCTTCATCTTTTATTTCTGAAGATGATTCAATTTTTTCCGTGTGTTTTTGAGGGAAAAATTTCTTTTGCCAGATTAATAAAGCAATTACGCCAACAGAAATAGATGCATCTGCGAGGTTAAAAACAGGACTGAAAAATTCAAACTCATCTCCGCGCCAGCTTTTTATAGGAAACCATGAAGGATAATATGTATGAATAATTGGAAAGTATAACATGTCAACAACCTGCCCGTGAAAAAAAGTTGCGTAACCACCGCCGGGTGGAAATAAAGCAGCAACTGTAAAAGGATTGCTGCTGTTAAATATTAAACCATAAAACATACTGTCAATTAAATTACCAAATGCACCTGCATATATTAACGCTGCACAAATAATAAACCCTGTATGATATTTTTTTTGAATGATGCTGCGCAAATAAAAAGTACCAAGTATAACAGCAACCAAACGAAAAAGCGTAAGCAGAATTTTTCCAATACCGCCGCCAAATTTTAAGCCCCAGGCCATTCCTTCATTTTCTATAAAATGCAGCCTGAACCATGAGTCAATAACTTTATGTTCTTCACCTAAAGTATAATGAGTTTTAATAAAAAACTTTAGTGTCTGGTCGGCAATTAATACTATAATAATCAGGAGGGCAACACTTCTTCCTTTCATTAGTTACTATTTGTAAAATAAAGAGCGCAAATATAATATTTAAAGATGTGAGTAATTGGTTAACGTTATTCTTCTATATATACACGCTTTACGCGCTGATTTATGCCGGTAAGAATTTCATAAGCAATTGTATTGCATTTTGCTGCAACTTCTTCAACAAAAATATGAAGGCCAAAGATTTCAGCTTCATCACCTTGCTGTATTTCATCAATATTTGTAACATCAACCATGGTCATATCCATCGCAATGTTTCCAATTATTGGTACAAGTTTATTTTTAATAAAAACATTCCCGTTTCCATTGCTTAAACAGCGGCGCAACCCATCAGCGTAACCAATGCGTAACGTTGCAATTACAGATTTCGAACTAATTTTTCCTTTACGGTTATAACCGACTGTATCACCTGCCGGAACGCTACGTACCTGTGCAATAGTAGTTTTTAAAGATGCAACTGGTTTTAAAGCAAGCTTGTTGGAATGACTTGTATCAATTCCATATAAGCCTATGCCCAAACGCACCATATCAAATTGTAACTGCGGTTTTAAAATAGTAGCTGCAGAATTAGAAAGATGCTGCATGAATGCATAACCTAAAGCATTTTTTATTACAGAAGATGCGCCTGATAACTTTTTTGCTTGCATTAAAGTAAAGTCATCATCATTTAAATCTTCGCCGGAAACTAAATGACTGAAAATAGATTTTATAATAATACGGTTATTATTTTTTAAGTGGTTGATCAGTTCATCAATCTCACTTAAATCAAATCCAAGACGATGCATTCCTGTATCTAATTTTATATGAACAGGATATTGTTGCAACCCTTGCTTATCAAGAAAATCATCAAAACTTTTTAAAATAGAAAGCGAATAAATTTCGGGTTCAAGATTATATTGAATAACAGATTCAAAAGCTTGTTCATCAATATTCATAATCATAATGGGCAAACGAATATTTGCTTTGCGTAATTCAACACCTTCATCTGCATATGCAACAGCTAAATAATTTATTTTATGAAACTGAAGTACGTTGGCAATTTCCGCGCTTCCGCTGCCATAACCAGAAGCTTTAACCATTGCCATGATTTTTACACCCGGATTTAAAATGCGGCGATATTCATTAAGATTATGCACCATGTTGGAAAGATTTATTTCCAACATGGTTTGATGTACTTTTTGCTGCAGCATTGCTGCAATATTTTCAAAACTAAATTTGCGCGCACCTTTTAATAAAATCAATTCATCACGAAAATGATTCGCTGAAAATTGTAATAAAAAAATGCGCGTTGTTATAAAATGTTCTACATGTTTAACTGCATCCTGTAAAAAAGGATAATACAAATTCCATTGTTCACCAATTACAATAGCTCTGTTTATTTTTTTTGCTTTTAGCATAAATACAATTTCAGCATAAATGCCTTTAGTATTTATGCCAGGAAAATCTGAAAGAATAATTGTTTTTTGAGTGAACTGATTCTGCTGCTGCATAAAATCGAGCGCCACCGAAAAAGAAGCAATATCAAAACTGTAACTATCATTTATTAAGGCGCAGTTATTAATAGCAGGCGTAAGCTGCAGCCGCATATCCACAGGCTGCAACAATAAAATTCTTTCTTTTATAACATCAATATCAATTTTAAAATATAGTAAAACACAAATGCAGGTTACTGCATTTTGAATAGAAGCTTCATCGGTAAAAGGAATATTTACATCAAACAAAAGTTGCTGATATAAAAGCGAAACTTGTGTTGCATGTTCTTTCCTTTTTACTGAAATTATTGAAACAGTATTCTCTTTATTTTTTCCGCAGGTAAATAAAACTGCATTGGTTTTATCTTTTAAAATATTGTGCAGTTCTGCATTTTCAACATTTGCAATAATTTCTTTAGAATCTTTAAATAAAACCGTTTTCTCTTTTATTTTTTCCTGTGGTGAAGAAAAGTTTTCGTCATGCGCGTTACCAATATTTGTAAATATGCCGATAGTTGGTTTTATAATTTCTTCCAGCTTGTACATTTCGTTTGGCTGAGAAATACCTGCTTCAATAATAGCAAGATTATAATTCTCATTCAATTGCCAAACACTTAACGGCACGCCAATTTGCGAGTTATAACTTCTTGGACTGCGAACAATATTAAAGTCAGGAGACAATAGTTGATAAAGCCATTCTTTTACAATAGTTTTTCCATTGCTGCCTGTTATTGCAATTACAGGATATGAAAATTGCTGCCGATGATATGCTGCTGTTTGCTGTAAAGCCTTCAGCGTATCATCAACAAAAATAAAATTGGCAAACGCGAAAGGTGAAGCATCAAAATCTTTCTGTACAACAAAATTTTGCAAACCTCTTTCATATAGTTCATCAATAAAAACATGCGCATTTCTTTGCTTTGTTACTATTGAAAAAAATAAAGTTGTTTCCGGAAAAATTAGCCGCCTGCTATCTGTAAGCAATTGTAAAATTTCTGCATTTTTATTTGCAAGCTTTGATGAAGCATGAAGAACTTCTGCAATTTTTTCAATCTTGTACATTTAGAATTCAAACTTACATATTACTGTCTTGTGTGCTATTAAAACGCACACTATTTTCAATTTTATTTTTTATAGAAAGAAACAATGCTCTTTCTTTATTCGGGCAGCAATTTTCGTAAAATTCAGGTGCATAATAAGAAGGATTAATTACAGCTTTTTTTGTAATAATCCACAAACGACCTGATGAAGCATCATTGATATTGCAATTTGCGTTTCCATTTGCACAAAAAACATTGCCGGTATCTCCTTTAATTGTCCAGGCTTTATTTTTAATAAGATATTCAACTAAAGAATCGCAGACGTTTTTATTTATGTTGAGTGAAGAGATTCGTTGCGAAGGATTTAGTTTCATTAAACTTACTTTATATGTATATCCTTTCCATACACCGTTTTGTTGAGCAAGAATTGTATAATCTATTTTACGAACCCATGCAAAATTTTCATCAGCATAAGCAATTACAATATCATTATTGTTACGCAGATTAGTAATAACGGAATCTTCTAAAACCTTGTTGCCTGCAGCTTCATCAACCTTATTAATAATTGAAGTTTGCTTTGCCTTACATGATATAATAATCATGAATATAAAACTGATGAGCAAAAATATTTTGCTTATATTATTAGTGTTTGTCTTTTGTTTCATTCCAGGTTTTATATAATTTTTGTTGATCAGTTTTCTGCGTTGATACTTCTTTTAGCGGCTCGCAAATTTTCCAGTGTTCATGCATTTCTGCCGGTAAACGCTGGTATAATTTTGTGCCTTCTGTTTTCCATTGTATCATTTCATCGCTAACAGGTTTAATTATTTTAGCCGGATTTCCGGCAACTAAACTACGCGCAGGAATTTTTTCATCAGGCTTTATAAAACTTAAAGCACCTACAATACATTCATCACCTAACTCAACGTTATCCATAATCACACTATTCATACCAACCAAACAATTTTTACCAATTAAGCTGCCATGAATTATTGCACCATGACCAATATGCGCTTCTTGTTTTAATAATACAGCAGCGCCGGGAAACATGTGAATGATGCAATTTTCCTGCACATTACATCCGTCTTCAATAATTATTTTACCCCAGTCTCCGCGTATTGCGGCGCCTGGGCCAACATATACATCAGCACCAATTATTACATTACCTGTTACGCAAGCCAGCGGATGTATAAAAGATGTTTCATGAACAACAGGAATAAAATCTTTAAAAGAACAGATCATAAATTGAAAGATAATGAAGTAAGATATATTTTATTCAATGAGCCATTCAACATCACCAAATTCAAACACTTCTTCATGCGTTGTTTTAATAATTAATCTTCCACAATTATCAACTTTAATAATACAACCATTAAACTGTTCTGAACCTTTTTTAAACTTTACTAATTCATTTTTTTTGTAAAGATGTTGATTGTATTCATTTAATAATTCATCAAGATTTTTGTTTAGCAATTGATTGAACTTAACTTGTAATATGGCACAAAGTTCTTCAGCCAGTTTAATTACATCGTAACTTTTATTTGTAATTTGTTTTAAGGATGCAGGATTTTTAAGTATAATATCAAAAGCAGTTTGATTAATATTTAAACCAAAGCCAATTACAGCATATTTCCATTTGTTGCCGCTAATAATATTTTCAATTAATATGCCTCCTGTCTTTCTGTCCTGCCAATAAATATCATTCGGCCATTTTATTTTAAAATTATTAGTTGAGTAATTGTTAAATAAATAAAAAGCAGCCAATGCAGAAACTACGTTTAGATAAAACTGTTGCGATAATAAAAGCATGTTTGTTTCTATTAGAACAGAGAGAATTATGTTTTGATCTTTTGCAGAAAGCCATTGTTTATTACGCTGCCCTTTACCAGCAGTTTGCTCATGCGCAAAATAAGCTGTGCCATGTATTGCAGTGCCGTTTCTAATCTGTTGCATGGCATAGTTGTTGGTGCTGTCAACCAAATTTAATTTTACAAGTGGATAACCGATTATCTTATTTGTGAATGCGGCTGGCAAAGAATTATTAATTTTGAACGAAATTAAATTTTTAAGTATGTAATTCAATTGCTTGCTTGTTCAATGGAGCAATTTTATTTTTACTTTTTATTTAATAAAAAAAATCATAACAAGAACTTATCTCCATATATAATATCACAATAAAAAAAGTTGCTTATTTGGAACCTATTACCGTTTTAGCTTCAAGAAAAAAAAATAATATTGTACGTCTTAATTCTAACTCCAGAATATTAAAATTTATTATAAAGGCTATCCAGGAAAAAAAAGGCGAAAAAATTGTTTCGCTCGATCTTAGAAAAATTCCTGAAGCAATAAGCGATTATTTTATTATTTGTGAAGCAACAAGCACAACACAGGTTAAAGCTATAGCTGATTTTGTAGAAGACATGATAAAAAAACAAACAGGAGAAATACCTTATCATCACGAAGGTTACCATACCATGCATTGGATACTTATAGATTACATTAATATTGTAGTGCATGTTATGCAGCCGGAAGCAAGAAAATTTTATAAACTGGAAGAAATGTGGAGCGATGCAATCTTGCAGGAGTATAACTAATAAATTTACACTAATTAAATAAGTGAGAGTTAGATAATATGGCACAGGAAAAAAATAAAATAAAACCAGATCTTTATGAGAAAGGCGGCGGAAATGATAAAGGTCGCAAAGGTCCGCGGTTTAGTATATATTGGATTTATGCTTTGGTAGCTATAGTTTTAATTGCATACAATGTATTGAATTATGGCTCTGCCGATGTTCAAACTGTTACCGAGCAGGAGTTTAAAGTAAATATGCTTAAGCCGGGTGATGTTGCCAAAATAGATAAAGTACGCAACAAAGAACTTGTTCGCATTTATATAAAAGCTTCAAACTTAAATAAAGATTATTACCGGCAAAAATTCACGAAGCAGCTTGGCAATGATGCTGCTTCAAAGCCGCTCTTTGAATTTAAAGTAAGCGATTGGGAAAGTTTTAACCGCGAAATGGAACAGTTTTATAAAGATAATAATATTGCGGAAGTTCCGGTAAATGTATATGATGAAGGACAGTGGTTTGGTCCAATTGCCAATACCATTATTACAGTTTTATTATTTGTTGGCTTATGGGTTTTATTAATGAGGAAAGTAGGCGGCGGCGGAAGCGGCGGTGGTCCGGGCGGAATATTTAATATTGGAAAATCTAAAGCGCAATTATTTGATAAAGGCGCAAAAGTAAACATTACATTTACAGATGTTGCTGGTTTGGATGAAGCCAAAGTTGAAGTAATGGAAATAGTTGACTTCCTGAAAAATCCAAAAAAATATACAGCACTCGGCGGTAAAATTCCAAAAGGCGCATTATTAATTGGTCCTCCCGGTACAGGTAAAACTTTGCTTGCAAAAGCTATGGCTGGTGAAGCGCAGGTTCCATTTTTCAGCATGAGCGGTTCTGATTTTGTTGAATTATTTGTAGGCGTGGGCGCAAGTCGTGTTCGTGATTTATTTAAGCAAGCAAGAGAAAAAGCGCCATGTATAATTTTTATTGATGAAATAGATGCAATTGGCCGTGCACGCGGAAGAAATGCTATTGTAAGTAATGATGAAAGAGAAAATACATTAAACCAGTTACTTGTAGAAATGGATGGTTTTAGCGGTGAAAGCGGAATTATAATTCTTGCTGCAACCAACAGACCTGATGTATTAGATACTGCATTGTTGCGTCCCGGTCGTTTTGATCGTCAGATTTCAATTGATCGTCCTGATGTAAAAGGAAGAGAAGATATTTTCAGGGTGCATCTTAAGCCGATTAAAGTTTCTCAAAAATTAAACATATTTAAACTTGCAGAACAAACACCTGGTTTTGCGGGCGCTGATATTGCAAACGTTTGTAACGAAGCTGCATTAATAGCTGCACGTAAAGGAAAAGATATGGTGGAGATGAGCGACTTTCAGGACGCAATTGACAGGGTAATTGGTGGTCTTGAAAAAAAGAACAAAATTATTTCACCTGAAGAAAAACAAATAATTGCTTACCATGAAGCCGGACATGCTATTTGCGGCTGGTATCTTGAACATGCATATCCGCTTTTAAAAGTAACTATTGTGCCACGTGGCACTGCTGCTTTAGGATATGCACAATACACACCTAAAGAGCAATATCTTTATAACACTGAGCAGTTGATGGATCAGTTATGTATGACACTTGGCGGCAGAGCTTCTGAAGAAATTTTCTTTGGAAAAATTTCAACCGGTGCTTCAAACGATTTACAGCAAATAACAAAAACCGCTTATGCTATGATAACAGTTTATGGTATGAACGAAAAGATTGGTAATATCAGTTTTTACGATCCGTCGGCGGATAATACTTTTATGAAACCATATAGTGAAAAGACGGGTGAAATAATTGATGAAGAAGTAAGAAAATTAATTGATGTTGCTTATCAAAAAACAAAGGCTTTACTAACCGAGAAGAAAGTACAGGTTGAAACACTTGCAAAAGAATTACTGACAAAAGAAGTTTTATTTCAAAGTGATGTGGAAACACTTATAGGTGAACGTCCGTTTGGCGATAAAAGGCATGATGATGATGATGAAAATAAAGAAAATAATGAAGAAGGACATGAACCTGGTACTATAAGTGCTGGTGTGCCGCCTTATGATAGCAGCCTAACGGTACCATCACCCAAGCAGCCTGCATCATGATGCACAATAAAAAAACTTCAATGCACAGGTGAAAATATCCTCAGCAAAAAAAAATATTTTAAACAAAATTAAACAGGCACTGGCTACACCAGTGCCTGTTCCTTTTTCGGAACAGCCGTTTTTACAAATTTTTAAGACAGCGCAACCAGATCTTGAATTAGAATTTGCAGAAAATTTTACTGCACTGCAAGGCAGGTTTTCTTTTTGTTTTAATATACAGGAATTGGTTAATCAATTACAAGAATTATTTATTGCAAGAAACTGGAAAAACATTTTTATTAAAGATGATAAGTTGCAGCAAGTTTTACAATCAGGCGGTTTAAATATTGAATACACAAACAATCTCGCAAACTGTGATGCTGCTATAACCGGGTGTGAATATATAGTTGCACGAACAGGAAGTATGGTATTAAGTGCGGCGCAACAAAGCGGCAGAACAGTTAGCGTTTATGCACCTGTTCATATTTGCGTTGCGTACACAAATCAATTGGTATATAATATAAAAGATGCAATTGATTTATTGCCTGATAGAAGTACATATACAGGTGCAGATGTTGGACGTGCATCAAAAGGTTCGGCAGTTGGCTTGCTTGCAAAAGTATATTTAACGATGGGCGATTATACTGA
>CAXSDU010000014.1:47713-51262 GCA_964236165.1 uncultured Parafilimonas sp.
TATTGCAAAAAAAACATAAACAAAACTTGCCTTCTTTAATAACTTTTGCTACCGGACCCAGCCGCACTGCAGATATTGAAAAAACTTTGGTAATCGGTGTACATGGTCCAAAAGAAGTGTTTTGCTTTTTAATAGAAGCGTTAAATGACTGAAAGGAATATTTATCTTTATAACGATGGAACTTTCTTCCAACAAAAAAATTTATTTTCTTTCCGATTTTCATCTCGGTGCACCTGATTATGAAAGCAGTCTTATTCGCGAAAAAAAAATCGTTGCTTTTTTAGATTCAATAAAATGTAGTGCAACAGAAATTTTTATCGTCGGCGATATTTTTGATTTTTGGTATGAATATAAAAAAGCAGTTCCGAAAGGCTTTGTAAGATTACTGGGTAAACTTGCGGAACTCACTGACAGCGACATTTCCATACATTGTTTTGTTGGCAATCATGATATGTGGATGCGTGGTTATTTTGAAAAAGAATTAAATATTAAAGTTTACTTCGAACCAAAAACTTTTGAATTCAACAATAAAAAATTTTACGTAGCGCATGGAGATGGTTTAGGTCCTGGTGATCATGGCTATAAATTCATCAAAAAGATTTTTAGAAATAAATTTAACCAATGGTTGTTTGGGCAATTACATCCGACACTCGGAATCGGTCTCGCAAATTATTTCAGCAAAAAAAGTCGTAAAAAAACAGGTACATCAGACGCAGTATTTTTAGGTGAGGAAAATGAATGGCTTATTATTTATGCAAGAGAAGTTTTAGCCAAAGAGCATTTTGATTATTTTATTTTCGGGCACAGGCATTTGCCAATAAGTATTGAATTAAATGATGGCAGCCGCTACATAAATTTGGGTGACTGGATAACAAATTTTACTTATGCAGAATTTAATGGCAACAATGTTGAACTGAAAAAATGGGAAGAATAATTTCTATTATTTATGTGTTGATTTTTTATAACGCTAATATTTCTTTGGCGCAATTTGATACATTAATAAATCTTCAGCAACAGAAATTTATTGAAGGCAGCTATACAAATTTTTATATTGATAATCTCAATAATATTTATCTTCTTAATAAAAACAATCAACTTAAAAAATTAAACAGTAATGGCGATTCTGTTGCTGTGTCCAATGCATTTAAAAAATTTGGAGACTTGTATTCAGTTGATGTTTCAAATCCTTTAAAGATTATAGTTTTTTATAAAGATTTTTCAACCATTATTGTGCTTGATCGGTTTCTCAGTAACTTAAATACAATTGATTTGCGCAAGTATGGCATATTGCAGGCACAGGCTGTAGCGCAGAGTTATGATAATAATTACTGGGTTTTTGATGCTGTTGAAAATAAGCTGAAAAAAATTGACGATAACGGCAGCATATTACTGGAAACGCCGGACTTCAGAACCATTTTTAATGATATTTTTTTGCCATCAGAAATTATAGATGATAATAGTTTTGTTTATTTATATGATAACAAAAAAGGCTGGTTGATATTCGATTATTATGGCGCTTACAAACAAAATATTCCACAGTTAAATCTTTCAAATGTGCAGGTTGTAAAAAACGATTTATATGGTTTTGATTCAGCGCAAAATATTCATCGTTACAACGCAAAAACTTTTAAAGAATCTGTTTATTATTTCAATACAAAAATTTCCGGCGCAATAAAATTTCAGTTTGATATGAATTTTTTATTTGCACTAACAGCAGATGGATTATATAATTTCTCTGTTAATTTTTAGCATCAACTATTTCTTTGCCAAACGGCGTAAGGGTAAGTTCAACAAGTTTTAAATGTTGTTTGCCAAAAGGAATTCCTATAACAGTAATAAATAACAAACATGCGAATATAAGATGCACAACTGCTGTATATAAACCGCCGGTAAAAATCCAGATTATATTAAATAATAAACTAAGGCAACCGCCAGACGATTGTTTGGTAACAACTCTTTTTCCAAAAGGTAAAAGCTCCAGCATTCCTATTTTAAAACATTGTATGCCGAACGGTATGCCAATGATTGTAATGCAAAAAATAAAACCCATTATAAAATACCCGATGGCAGAAAAAAAGCCGCCGCAAATAAGCCATATTAAATTACCAAGTGCATTCATAATTTAAAAATAAAAACGTTTCTGTTATCTTCAATTTTATTTACATAAATGGCACTGCAAATTCAAACATTAAAAACAAGAGCGCTTACTTCAATTGTGTTTGTTTTAATTATGATGTGCGGTTTGTTGATTAATGCATGGTCGTTTCTTTTACTGTTTTCCATTATACATTTTGCATGCTGGATAGAATATCAAAAATTGATTGCATTAATTTTTTCGGATTATAAAATAACAAGTTCTATAAATAATTATGCAATTGTTTTTATGGGTTTTGGATTAATGTTATGGATGACGAATGATGTATTTTCAATTGGCGTAATTAAATTAAAAGAGATTGGTTTTTTTCTTGCGCTGATGAATTTATCGGCTTTTATTTTCAGCATTATTTTTTATAAAATGTATCATAATATAAAAATTATTGCTGCACTAATTATCGGGTTGGTTTACATTTCTGTAAGCTGCGCGATAATGCTTGATCTGCGTACAACAGGATTAATTTCCGGCAATATTTTTAGTTTGGATTTTGGCTTGATATTGCCACTGCTTATTATTGCATCAATGTGGATTAACGATACGATGGCTTACATTGTTGGATCACTTATCGGCAAAACACCACTGTCTTCTGTTTCACCAAAAAAAACCTGGGAAGGCACTATTGGCGGTATTGTACTTGCAGTAATTATTATTACCGTTTGCGGTTATTTTTTTTTTAATGCTGATGTAATTCAAATGATTTTAATTACGACTGTTGCATGCATAGCCGGCATAACAGGAGACTTGTTTGAAAGCAAATTAAAACGAATGGCACATATAAAAGATAGCGGAAATATTATGCCCGGACATGGTGGCTTTTTAGACAGGTTTGATTCTTTGTTGATGGCAACTATTTTTGTATGGTTGTATGTAAAATTGTTTCTTTAGCATCTGCTTATTTTGTATTAACTAAGCAAGATCTTTATCAGAATAAATGCGCTTAAGCGTAATGCCAGCGGGTGTAGAAACGATAAGCGGAAATTTTTCAATTGTAACAAAACTTGGATCAAGCCCAAAGCCTCTTTCTTCACTCAGGCTTATTTCTTTAAGCCATAAATGTAATTTCATAATTACTTTTTCAAAAAAAGGTAATTCGTTATCGTTACTTAAAAATTTTTCCGTTATTATAAATTGAAAATCGCCGGTGATATTATTTCGTTCCAAACTATTATAACGGCTCAAAATATTTACTTCATTATTTTTTACAAGTTCTTCCACAACTTTTCTAAACATTAAATTTATTCTATGCTGTACGCGAAAACCAAGTCGAAATTCAACGCGAATAATATCGTTGGGAATTATATGCTCAACAACATACTCGCATGTGTAAGGATCATCAAGCGTATCTATATGAACGAACCAATAAATATCAGCACGCTTTGGTTTTTTATTAAGAA
>CAXSDU010000015.1:0-8211 GCA_964236165.1 uncultured Parafilimonas sp.
CTTAAATTTTGCGCAGGCATTCAACGGGCTTGGTGCGTTTGTCTCTGCTTTTTTTCTCAACAAAATAATTCTATCCGGCATTGATTATACTCCCGAACAATTACATGCAATGTCGCCATTAACACTTGAAAATTATTTATCATCAGAAGCGCATCGTGTACAAATGCCTTATCTCGCCATCGCAGCAATTTTATTATTGGTGGCTTTGCTTTTTTATGTTACAAAACTGCCTGCTGTACCTGAAGAAAAAGCTGATTCATTCAATATTGACTTCACTGTTTTTAAACACAAACATTTTACAAGCGGTGTGCTTGCGCAATTTTTTTATGTAGGCGCGCAGGTTTGCATTTCAAGTTTTTTTATTCGTTATACAAAATACACTTCAGGCATGAGCGAAGCTGAAGTAACCAACTATCATTATCTTGGTTATATGCTTTTATGTTTTATGATTGGCAGGTATGTAGGCGCATTTTTAATGACGAAGATCAAGCCGCAACATTTGCTTTCTTTTTATAGTGCAGTAAATATTTTATTGCTGATGTATTGCGTTTTTGCAGGCGGTAAGTTTGGCTTATATGCAATGATGGGCGTTGAATTTTTTATGTCTATTATGTTTCCCACCATCTTTGCTTTAGGTATAAAAGATTTAGGAAGTCAAACAAAAATTGGCTCATCGTTTATGGTAATGTCAATTGTTGGTGGTGCACTTATTCCGCTTGCACTTGGTTATATTTCAAGAAATGCGAACATACAGGTTGCATATATTGTTCCGCTCATTTGTTTCTTCGTGGTATTTTATTTTGGTGTGAAAGGATATAAAGTAAAACATGTGCATACTGAACTAAGCGATAATCAAATACAAATGGAAGTTGCAAATGAAAATGAATAAATGATGCAATACATTCTATGACTGATCATAATTTTCATCATTAAAAGATAAAGCATGCGAAAATTTCTCTTATTTTTTTTATTACTGATTGTTATTAATGCATCATCACAAAAATATAATGGCATTGATGCAAACATGAGCAATATTTATCGTTTGAGCGATGCTAAAACACGTTCTATCAGTCCTGAAAATTTTAATGGTGCAAAAGGTGAAGGTGGCAAAGCAACAACAGGAACAGGTTCTGATGCTTCAAGAGATTTAGGAAAAGGATGGAAAGTAAGTCCGAGTGTTATTATTAAATCAAAAACAATTTTTACGATTGCTGAAATTGATGGACCAGGTTCTGTGCAACATATCTGGATGACGCCAACCGGCAACTGGCGTTATTCAATACTTCGGTTTTATTGGGATGATGAAACCACGCCTTCTGTTGAAGTTCCGGTAGGTGATTTTTTTTGTATGGGATGGAATAAATATTCGCCATTACAATCACTTGCTGTGTGCGTAAACCCAGGCAGTGCATTTAATTGTTATTGGCCGATGCCGTTTAGAAAGAAATGCAGAATAACCATGGAAAATTTAGATGATGAAGATATGACGTTGTATTACCAGGTTGATTATGTTTTAACATCGGTACCTGATGATGCGGCTTATTTCCATGCACAGTTTAGAAGAGTAAATCCTTTGCCATATAAACAGGACTATACTTTGGTGGATGGCATAAAAGGTCGCGGACAATATGTAGGAACTTATATTGCTTATGGCTCAAATAAAAATGGATGGTGGGGTGAAGGTGAAATAAAATTTTTTATGGATGGTGATACACAGTTTCCAACGATTAATGGTACAGGCACTGAAGATTATTTTTGCGGCTCTTACGATTTTGATACACACAAAAAAAATGATGCAGGTGTTGAGGAAAGTGCATACACAGAATTCTGCACGCCATATACAGGACTTCCGCAGGTTATTCGCGGTGATGGGCATTATAATATTGCGCAGCGGTTTGGTTTATATCGCTGGCATATTACAGACCCGATTCGTTTTGAAAAAGATTTAAAAGTTACCATACAGGATTTAGGCTGGCGACATGATGGACGATATATGCCTTTGCAGGATGATATTTCATCAACTGTTTTTTGGTACCAGGCAGAACCGCATGCAGCGTTTCCGAAATTGCCTGCAAGAGATCAGCTTGAAATAAATTAAAAATAAAAAGGCTGATTTAGATGAACATAAATTCAGTTAAATTACTAATTCAATGGATTTAAATTTAAAAGATAAAATAATTATTGTAAGCGGTGGCGCCAAAGGCATCGGCAAAGGCATTGTAAAATTATTAGCACAGGAAGGTGCCGTGCCAGTTATTATAGGAAGAAATGAAAGTGATAATATAAAAACAATGAATGCCATAAAAGCTGCAGGTGAAAAATGTTTCCAGGTGGTTGCAGAACTTGCAGAACCTGAAGCCTGCGAAAAATCAGTTCAGCAAATAATAAAAGAATTTGGAAAAATTGATGGGCTTGTAAACAATGCAGGTATTAACGATGGCGTTGGTTTAGAACATGGAAATTACGAAGCATTCATTGCATCGCTACATAAAAATCTTGTTCACTATTACTTGCTTGCGCATTATGCTTTGCCAGCCTTAAAAGTTTCAAAAGGTGCTATCATAAACATAACTTCAAAAACAGCATATACGGGGCAAGGCAATACTTCTGCTTATGCTGCAAGTAATGGTGGACGAAACGCTTTAACAAGAGAATGGGCTGTTGAATTATTAAAATATGGTATTCGTGTAAATGCCGTTGTTGTTGCTGAATGCTGGACACCATTATATGAAAAATGGATCAATACTTTACCTGATCCTCAAAAGAAGTTAGACGAAATAACTGCAAAAATCCCGCTGGAAAACAGGATGACAACTTCTGAAGAAATTGCTAATACAGTTGCATTTTTATTATCTGAAAAATCAAGTCACACAACTGGTCAGTTAATACACGTTGACGGTGGATATGTACATTTAGACAGAGCATTAGCCAATGCATAAATTATCTTATTTTGGAATTATGATACCTTAAATTTTTCTTGTGAAGTTTTCTGCGAAAATATATAAGATCGGCATTAATCCTTATGTGCTTTTGCCTGTTATCATTTTAAAAAAATTATTTAAGGAAGCAGGAAAAGAAAAAGGAAATATTCCCGTTACGCTAATAATAAATGAACAATCATTCATTCAAAATCTTGTAAAATATAGCGGCAAATGGCGATTGTATTTAAACACGCCCATGCGAAAAATTGCAAACAAAGATGTGGGTGATGTAATTGAAATAAATATTGAATTCGATTCATCAGAAAGAATTATACCGATACATCCAAAACTTAAACAAGCATTGCAAGAAAACACAAGAGCAAAAAACAATTTTGATAAACTTTCTCCATCAAGACAAAAAGAAATTTTACGCTATATAAATTTTCTTAAGTCAGAAGAATCAGTTGATAGAAATATCACAAAAGCAATCAATATTTTATTGCAATAAAATATTCAAAGCTGTTATACACTATATTTTATCACCACATACATATCTTTTATATCGCCTGATGTTAACGGCGTATTTCCCGGCTTCATAATTTTCCATAAACCCAACGTATTATTTCCCCACGATTGAGGTATTGGACTTGCTACAAGCAATGCACCAAAAGATGGATTTGCAGCAAATGAAAAATTATTGTTTGTTATATTTCCAGGAGATGTTATGCGTAATTGTGGAATTGCATTAATCGCATCAGCGTAAAGAGAAATGCTTGTGATCCTGGCATTTGCCTGCGTTACAAAAAACGGAAGTCGGTTGGTATCAATTTGAACAGCACATATTTGATCGCCGGTGTTTGCATCCGGCTGATTTAAAAATGCATACCATTCCGTTGGAAATTCATGTTTCAAACTAAACAACTGCGTTAGGCCTGTATCTTTTAAAGACACCAACATCTTATTGATATTATTTACAAGATTATCTGAAGCATTTGTTTTTAAAGCATCACCACCTTCACGTGCAGTATACTTTAATTGAATAATAACATCTGAAATAGTATCATAATTAAACTGCTGTAACAGCGTATTAACTTTTGTTCCTGACTTGTCTTTTGTGTTTGCAAAAGGGAATTGCAAATGCCATTTACTGATAGCGCCGGCGCCTTCAAAAGGCAAATAACGTTCATCACGAAAATTCAATTCAAACATACCTGAATCTGTTTGTGCATGACTCAACACAATTGATTGCGATGTGCCGCCGCTATCTCTGAAACGCGGATCATCTGCCGGAATTCCATTTACAGATTTGCGCGGATATTTTTTTGCATCTGATACACTCGTTCCATCAACTCGTAAATTATTATTCATTAAAGTAAGTGTTGCGCTAATCGTTGTGTAAGGACCGGCAACACACGGAATAGATAAGCTTACAGATTTTATTCTTCTGAAATAATGACCCGGATAATCGAGATCAAAAATTTCTTCAGGCAAATTAATAAAACATTGGCCGGTTTCTTTTAACTGCAATAAAGCAATCGCATCAAGTTGTGAAAGTGAAACATGTTTTGTCAATTCATATTCCCGCTTATTCTTTTCATAATAAGCCATCTCCATTTGCTTCAAATTATACATCAGCGATTCACCGCTCAACAAACCTTTTTTCATGCTATCCCAATATCCAAACTGCACATAAGCAGAATCACTCAACCCAAGTTCATAACGGAAACATTGCTCTGCTTTTTTTGCAGCATTATAAGCAAGATTATAACTCTGGAAATATGTAGTTGAAATTTTTCCGATCATCCATGAATACAGATCTTCATTCGTGAATTTGCTGTGCATTAAATCATCGTCTTCTTTCGCGTTATCAATTTGTAATTGTTGATTGTCTTTGTCTTTGTTTGCAATATCCAAACGAATTTGTGCACCAAGAATTTGTACATCAATCTGGTTTAATTCTTTATTCGCAAGATTGAGTTGATTATGCCATTCCTGCGCCCGGCGTTCATACGATGCATTCGTGCTCATCAGCGAAGCATTCTTATCCAATGTAGTTGCTATTGATTGCAACGTTCTGGCTGTATCTTCAGCAGAATCCCCAAAACTTTTTCCACCTGTACTAACTGTTGCATGCGGCGAACCACCAAAACCTGAAGCACCTAAAATAAAATCAGGTATTAATTTTAAACCGCCGGCTAATGTGTATCCAAGTGCAATACCTGTATCAATTATTGTTGACGCAAAATTCAACCCAAGTGCAACTGATTCATTCGGACTTAAACCAGAAGAAATAAGGTTTTGATAATAATCTCTTTTGAGCGTTGTTAATTCTTTTTGTTTTATAAGATTATCAATTTGATTTTGCGATTCTGCTATCTGCGTTTGTTTCAATTGCAAAACAGCGCTCAATAATTTTATTTCATGATTGCTTCTTAATAATCCAAGATGTTCCGCATCTTTTTTCTCTAATGCTGCAAGCAATGCGGTGCCTAAAGATTTTACTTCATTACATAATTCTGTTGCTTTTTGCACCATGATTACGAAACGATATAATGGCAATGGCGCATTCAGATCATTTAATACGCTGCTTAAATTCAAGCCTGCTGCGGTTGCACGTACCAACATTCCAGGATCAATTGGCGGCGCAAATAATGAAAGTGGCGAGAATACACCTTCAATATCTAAACAATGGCGAATTTTAAATAATCTATCAGCAATTGTTGTCCAGTATTGAAGAATATTATCGTTGAAAGGAATACAATAATATAATGATTGCAATGAAGGCAGATCAGGATTATCAGGATTTGAATAATCAAAACCTTTGTATGTATGCATTGGCAAAAGATTTTCTATCTCAACCAGCACATTCGAAAATGAATCAAGCTTTTTTTCAAGTTGATAATAATTATTCACCGGCACTTCATAAGCAGGCGGAATAATCTTTGGTTCAGGACCTAATATCTGCGCAGCCAACACATACAATTGCGTTGCTTGTGTAACAGATTCCATTGTATGTTGTGTGAATAAATAATCGCCCCATCTTACCAAATGATCCAAGTATTTCATCACGGTAGTTTTTTGATAAGCTACTGTTCTGTACTGCGCGATGTAATGTGGTTGAAAAGGATTTTCTCTCCAGTCTTCAACACTTTTATCCAAATCATTTGGATGTGCAACCGTTGGATCGGCAATGCCAAACATAATATTTTCAATACGCTGCAAATCATATTTTGTTTTACCTGAAAAATCAACCACATTCATAAAAAATGGTTTCGTAACCCAAAACTTATCAGGCGCAGGATATGCCGATGAATCAGTTGGATTGAAAATATATTTGAACCATTTATCAGCATCATCAAACTGCTGGTTCTCACTTAAACGTTCTGCGATCATCAGCGGCGCATGAAAAAATAATTCCCAGTTATACAATGAATATCCGGCTTGAATATTAAAGTCAACATCTTCACGCGGATAGCCTGGCGCATTATCAACAACACCATTTGGATACGTTACTGTGGAACCTTTGTACACATCAAACTGCGGTTGATATGTTGTATTGAAATTAAATTTTGTTGGATCATTATCATAAGCAATATCGCCTTTCAGTTGCGTTTGCCTGCTCATTAATCCATCAACACCTTTATTAAATAACTGGCGCATAAAAAAGCAAACCTGCGGATGATAAAAATTATAAAAATGATACAACGTCAAAATTCTTTTGCCTTCAGGAATCTGCGGCATCGCTTTTCTTATTTCATCTTCTGCAGCTGTATCACCTTCAATAATTGCTTTCAATAAATCAAGCAACTGTAAAAACCATACTTCAAGATCAGAATAAAATAATTCGAATTCATCATTATCACTTATCTCCGGCGCTACATAAAATGTGCGACCTGTTTTTTCAAAACGATACGTTGCATCCTGGTAAAAAAATGGCATAAACGTACCAAGATTAATCGTTGTTCTTCTTTGTTCAAGTGCATAATTCTGCGTAAAAATTATTTGCATTAAATATGCCCAGCGATCAAAAAATCCAGCCTGCATCGGTACAAGATTTCTAAACAACCCGGGTGTTTGGTTTAAAATAGATGATTGTGCAGGAAAAGCAAGAAAATTATTTGATGCATCTGTTGTTTCATCATCAAGCATATTTGATAAGCCACTGCGTATAAAAAGTTTTGGATTTACCTGAACATAATTATAACTAACTACCGGATAACCGCGGCAAGGATCAAGATCGAATGTGCCACGATAACTATAATAACCGTCATCGCTTACAACATAACAATTAATATTCAGCGTTCCGTTTTGCTTTAATGAATCTTCAATATCATTTATAAATGTTTCCCACCAGCCTTTGATGTCTCCTTTTTCTATATAAGCTTGCAAATTGCTATAATCAGGCGCAGGCAAATCAACAGGCGTAAATAAAAATTTAGATTTATCAGGTGCGTAAACTCTATACGAAGTATCATAATATTCATCTACTTCAATAATGCCTGTTGAATCATTATTTGAAATTTTCTTTGGCGACCATTTACCATTTTTATATTCACTGAATGCTATTTGCACCTGCCAGTATTTATCAGGTTTTTGAATTGAAAAATTAGATTCATTTAAATCAGGTACTTGCTGTTTGTCGGGAACTTCTCTTCCCTTTTCTGTAAACACAGACCAGAAAATATATAAACGCTGATTGAACACAACCGGAATTATATGATCACTGTTTATATCAAGATCAATTTTTTCCCACGCAGTCCATCTTCTGTTTTCAATGTATTGACGATAGTAATAAATTTTCGGATCGCCGCCATATGTTCTTCCAATAACATGCAATGTTTGATTGTCATCTTCATACCACATGCCTTTAATTTCCAAACGCGCAACGCCGTCTAATTTTTCTAAATAAGACATGAAAGCATCTTCAACATTTGTTTGAGTTACTTCGTTTTGCAGCAGATCATTTTGAAGATCTTTAAAGAAAGAAGATTGATCAGGCAGCAACTCAGGTTCTATCCAGTTTTCAGGATATAAAAAAACTTTACGGTTTGCTTCCCACAAACGATATTGTTGCATCCATTTCCATTGGCGCCACTTGCTGTCGTAATTACTTTGATCAGCATCATCTGTATTAACGATAATATCATTTTCCATGCTCATAAAACAACGCTGTACAAATTGCTGAACAGAATTTGTTGCCTGCACAATACGTGATGTTGGCTGGCATGCACTCATCTCAACATCAATTAAAAAATAACTGTAAAGATCATTTGCATCCTGCCAGGTATTT
>CAXSDU010000015.1:8221-16956 GCA_964236165.1 uncultured Parafilimonas sp.
GAGTAAATAAGTTACCAATGCATCACGTTTGCTTTCACGCAATTTATTTTGAAGCGGTGTTGTAACATCAAGCCAGTCTGAATCGCTATATCTTGATTTCAGTGTTTGTTTTATTTTGGTTGAATCATCAAAACTTAATGCAGGTCGTCCCCATTCTACACAATCCTGTGCAGCAACACCCAGCAATTGCATCGTTGCAAAACATTTATAAAGCTTAACAAGTATCGAAATAATTTTTAGGTCTGATGAAGCAGCCGGCGATGTTATAAGATTTAAATAATTCGGCAATTCAATCAACGCTTTTAATTCATCTTTATTCCATGCATACAAATCTGAAAATTCTTTTTCCAAATCATCAATTGTTTTTACGCCGTCAATTACATCCTGCAAAACATTAAATATTGTATTGCCTGAAGTAGCTGCATAACTATGATGCAGGCTGATAAGATTGATGAGGTTTTCAAATGCGATAAAATCATTTGCAGAAACAGGTGCAACAATTGCAACAAGCGGCAATGCTGATATGTGTGTAATATTTATATCTGCTGCGTGCTTTAATATCCATGCAAGTGCGTTGGAATCAATCTTTAATTTTGTAACCATGAAATTTACTTTCGCAAGCCACAAATATTGCTCGTATTGTGCAGGATAATTGGTATTGCTTAATGCGTTTGTTTTTTGAATGAATGCATTATTTGTAAAATCTGTAAAGATTGTTGGAACAGAAACAAGCAGTTGCGCTGAAATGGTTTTATCAACCGTAAACCATGTGCTAATGCGGTTTTGAATCGCGGTTTGCTGTTGCATGTTTTTATAAACCGGGGAAATTTTTTGCAGGAAGAAAACAAAGCGATCAACAATGTGTACATAACCTAAAGACTTCAAATTTGTATCAACATCTGCATCAGAAGCAAAGAAAATATTTGATGCACTGTTATCAGTCAATTGTGCATTAAATAAATTATCCAATGCATTACGAACAGGATTTGGATTGTTATAAAAATTCTTCAAAGCATCACGCAATGTCGCATCCATGTAACCGATAAAGCGCAATGTTTTTGTATCATTATTAAAACTTAATTGCCCGGATGAAGCAGCGTAAGAAATCAGCAACGGCAATGCATCCAGAGCAATAGAACCATTTGGATTATTATTTAAAAAATTGATTGCATCCTGCCAATCCGGGTCAGTGAACGCAGCAAGCAAAACTGTTTGTTCATTCGCTGTCATAGCACCGGTAAACGAAAGCTGTTTCGTTCCTGAGTTAAAGTTAATGTTAGTGCTTAACTGCGATAAATTTTCAATTGGATTTAATACGGAAAGCGTTGTTTCATGAAAAGCTGCATCATATTGAACGCGCAAATCTTTTAAGAAAGTATAGTTTGCACTGATGAGGTTATTGTAATCGTAATCATCAATCGTTTTTAAAATATTGATAAGCTTCGCTGATATTGTCATATCCCATTTCAACAACGGATCATTTAACCATTTGGTCAATAGATCGCCATTTGCATCAGGTTGAACAGAAGTACTTACATCAATAACCAATAAGGCGTTTTGTAATTCGTCAAGATTTCTTGTTATAGCAGCATCAGTTGGTATTAAAGTTTGATTGATATCATTTTGCTGTCGTAAAATATAGTTGAGTTCCCAAACGCTGATGCCTGCATTATTCAACACATCATTTTTTGCAAGAAAATCCATTGTGTCAACCGGCGAAGCAAAAACATCAAAAGGAATTACCTGCTTCGCAAGATCGAGATCATTTGCTGAAAATGATTGTGCCTGCATCAACAAATTATTACGATAAATAAGTGAAAGATTTGCGAGCGATAATGTTGTGATTAAATTATTTGCAAACAAAACATTCAAATCATCAGGCGTTATAAAAGTTGCAGCTTGTATTATTGATTTATGAATTTCGGTTATAGGAATTCCACTGTTCACTTTCGCAAAAGCAAAGTCAGAGTTGAGGGGATAAGTAATTTGTTTATTTTGAAAAAGTGTATTGTATAAATTATCACCGGTGTTGTGCTGAATGTCTTCATAAAAAGAAAGCAAAGGAAAAACCTCAAGGTCGAAACGATCTTTTAATTGTAGAAATGAATGGAACTGCCATGCAAAATTTGCATCAATTTTTCCATCACCGATTTTTATACAACGAATACATGCATCTAATTCTTGCAGCGTAAATGAAGTTTTTTTCCAAAGTCTTAGGAAGCGATGAATATTATCAAATTTTTCTGCTGAAACATTCGTGATATGTTGTTTATTTAAATCGCATGATAGATCATCATGATCAATTTTACTATCAAGCAAAGGATTAATGAATTCCAGTGAAAGCAACGTCATTAAATCAGCATATTCCAAACCTGTATAGTTCAAAAACAAATCCACTTCAACCGAAGAAGAAGAAGCTAACGTTCCCCAATAATCTGCTTGGTTAATAAGGTCTTCTTTAAAAATTAAAATGCGTTCTTCCAAACTTACATCGAGATAAGCGTAAGATTCATTTAATTCAGCTGCTGGCGGATTTGTTACAGGTAAATTTTCGCGTGCAAAAAGCCGTATCAAATCTGCTTTACTTACACCAAGTTTCGTTAAATAAATTTTCCCTTCTGTACTGAAAAGATCAAACGGTAAACCGAACAGACGTTTTGCAGTTCTTAAAAAATTATCATACACTTTTACATTTGCGTATTCAGGATTAGCACTTAATTCATCAGCAGTTAATAATGTCTGATGCAATAACTGAACGCTTATATCAGCAGCATTTTGTGTCAACTTCAACACAAAATATTTATCGCGAATAATCCATTGCGTTGATGAAGAACCCATTGCCTGGTATGCATCGGAAACCATTGCATCTGCAGTTAACAAAACATCCATGTTCGGAATATCGGCTGTGTGCGTTATCAATTCATTTAATAAAGTTGCATCAATTGCATGTTGTTCATCAGGCAAAGAATCAGTATTTACCAACGGCACAAACACGGGAAGGTTTGCAGTGAATGCTGATGCGATTGAAAATATTGTTGGTGAAATTGTTTCTTCTAAAATTTCATTTACAATATCAATGTAAGGAAGCTCAGTATTGGTGTTATTGCAATTCAAATCAATATCGCCGATGTCTGGCCTGCGTTGCAATATGCGATCGCGAACTGTGTCTGCAGTAGTTGTCATACGCTGACTTAAAAAATGCAATGCATCAGTTAAATAAGATGCAGCGCCATATACAGAACGGCATTCTTCGCACTCGCAAAAATCTGCATGCTGAAATAACATATCAAGATTTGGAATTTCTTTTGCCGCTGATGAAAGCTTCATGATGTCCTGGTAATTCGGCAGCACTTTTAATTTAGATGCTGTTGCCAAACCATGCATGTTACCTGCAACCGCAACTGTTTGCGCATACATTTTTGATGCATTGGAAAAAATTTGCGTTGCATATTTTTTGCCAAGTTGTGATGCAAATGTGTTCATAAATCTGTCCTTGCCCATTGCATATATCTGGGATGAAGAATGAATGCCTTTATCGAGTAATGCCTGCGATGCATTATATGTTGGCGCTAACTTAAACACACGTTGTAACCTGCGCAACTGACCTGCAATAACAGGTCTGTCTTCATCTGAAATTGTTTTTGTATTGTCTAATAAATAATTTTCTATGCGATGATTTTTCAGATCGAAATCAGGATTTGCATCAAAGAAATTTACGAGCTTGTTTTGTTGTTCAGTTTTTGTATTTATATCATTTTTTAATCTTGATGTAAAAGCAATTGTTGGAAATTTTTTGGTGAAATTCTTTTCAAGATTTATTGCAAAACTTTTAATACGATCTTTTATTATTGTGCTTTTTGATGTTGAAGGCGCATCAATATTTTTTTCTTTTAAAATATTTTCCCAGTCTGCTGATGTATTTGCTGCCAGCTTTTTTATATCTTCTGTTTTTTGTACCTGTTGCGTTTTTACCAAGTGATCAACCAATGGCAAATGATTATTGGTAAGATCATTTAACTGAAAAATTGCATTTAGTTGGTCGGCACTTCCTGCAAGTGTTTCATGGCTGTTTAATGCAGAAAAAAAAGATTGAATACTTCCCTGGTGCTGCGCTAATAATTCGGTTACTTTTTTTGAATCATCATCAGATAAACCAGCAATGTTTATTTTTTGAAATAAAGAAGAAGTTGTTCCAGTTTGCGGATTTTGTTTTGCATACCAGGAAACAGTATTCAACAATTCAGCTTTAATTTTTTCGAGGTCTGCACTTAAACTGAATGGAACAATATTATCATTGATAGCTTGTTGCAAAGCCTGCATTAATACATCAATATTTTCATGCATAATACCATCCAGCTTTTGCTGCGCTTGCTGTTCAAACGTTGGCGCAGAAATACTTTGCAGTAATTGTTGCGTTGGATTTGCAGGCACGCCTTCACGCAATAATCCGTAATAAATTACTGCAGAAATTTTAGTTTGCGATTCAAAACGGTAAGCCATTCCAAGTGCTTCAATTCCATCTTGCTGCAAACCCGTTTTGTTGGTAAGAAAAGTTATATCTCCGGTTTCGCTTGTTTCAGTTAGCGCAGAAAGCGGAAGCTCGCCTGTAAACGACGTAATGTTTGCAAGTACTGTTTCAAATTCAGAAACTCCTTTATAAGATTGCGATGCAAGAGAAATATCAATATTTAGTTGCGCAGTTGCATTATAATAAATATCGGTTTGCTTTAACAAACTTCCATTTGCATCATACAATCGCAACAACAAATCAGCCGCTTGCTTATCAGTATAAGCAAAATTTTCAGGCGAATAATATATCTGATAAAAGCCTTGTTCATTTGTTTGTGCTTCACCTAAAGTTTGCTCATTTCGAATGTCTTTATCAAAAGCCCGGATCAATGCACCTCGCATTGGTTGCTGGTATTGATTTCTTATAATTCCTGAAACAAAATAACGAGTATTTGTAGCAGCAGCAGAATCAGAATTAGATATCATTTTTAAAAAAATTAATTATTTTAAAATTTCTTTGGTGTTCAGTTTGTGGTTACGTTAGCAGCAATGTTTTATATTTAAATCAGTAGTCAATTACTTAGTAATTTAAAATTGTCCTGTCAATCCAAAAACTCCACCACTTCCGCTAAATGCCGGCGTTGTTGTAACCGTACTGAAATGTGTTTTATCATCATACTTTACATCAAATGGCGAATCGGCTGACTTTGGATTATTGACGAAAACAGATCCACCAATATCAACACGATTTCCTAATATGATAGTCGTTAACCCAACCGTTGTGGATATATTCGGCCGGGTTTGTGGTGCTGTCGTCAATGCAGGGGAAACCGAAAAGCGACCATACTTTGTTGGTGTTTCAAATTTTACTGAACCCTGCACTGTACCTGTTCCAAATTTTCCTCCAAGCGTTAAAGAAGGTGGTGCTGCAATATCTTTTTTTAGTTGGTCAAGTTGTTTCTGCTGCGCAGATTTTGCCGGCGTTACTGCTGCATTAGGATCAGATGTTTTTGCAGGTTTTTTGTTTTCATCTTTTTTATCGTCATCGGCTTTCTTTGGTTTTAATGTAATCTCAAAACCATATAGATCCGGTTTACCATCTTTCTTTTCGTAACTGAGCGTAATTTTAAAGCGTTCATCTGTTATTTTTTCAGTTGCTGCACCAAGAACTAAACCTAAAAGCCCGGCAGCCGCCTGACCTGTATATACATCTCCAACAACCGGCACATTTAATTTTTCATTTTTAATACCAAGTGCTGCAACTACTGCTGCAGTAGGCAATACTACCAGCACACCGCCAACAATTAATGAAGCTTTATTTTTTTCCCAATCAATTTTTAATGAAGCCGTGAGTTCATTTACTTTAGGATCAATCAATAATTTTTTTATTGCATTGAATTGTTCTGTGTCTAAAAATATTTGCCCTGTTGCTTTGCCTACCTTTCCTAAATCTGTTGTTGCCTGATCGCCGGTTGATTGATAAACAGGTTGCCCGTTTGCATCGGTCGAATTTTTCCATGTACCAGTTGTACCATCAGTTCCCTGCATATCTTTTTTTAAAACCGGATTATTACTACAATAAACATAATCATTGATACCATCATTAATGCCAATTGGATCAACTGTTGTCCATCGCGCAAGCCAGCATGCATAATATCTTGCTCCATGATAGTACAAACCACTTTCTTCATCACGTTCTTTACCAGTATAACGATAACGTTTTGATGTTTCAGTTTGATTGCGTGTTGACTGATACGCTGTACTGCCGAAAGGATAATATTCTTCGTAAGAAATTATTGCAGCATTATTATCTAATTCCAAACATGCAGTGCTTAAATGATTTCCATATTGATAACGTATTAAAAAACCAAGACCGCGATCCTCACCCTTTGTTCTTGTTTCAATTAAAGCGATGCGTTGCTTATCATCCATCACATGTATTGTTTCGCGCTCAAGATTTAAGTTTCCATTTTGTGTTTCGCGATACACTTCATACGCATTTAGATAAATTCTTTCTTTAGTTAAATTTCCATTTTCAATAATTTTTCTAACGCGATTACCGTTACTGTCATACACATAATATGCAGTTCCGCCACCACCTAAATTAACCTGCTGTAATTGATCTGCATAATTCCATGTTAAACCAAAAGTTCCGTTTTGCAGATTTTGCATGTTGCCGTGCGCATCAAAATTATATGTAGTGATGTTTGCGCCAACCTGCGTTTTTACTAAGCGATTATTGTTTGCATTGAGTGAAAATATTTTTGTCCATTTATTGCTAAAAATTCCATTGCCTGCGTTGTGAATCATGAGCAACATATTGCCGACTTCATCATAATTATAATTCTCTTCATAACGCTGCATCGCGTTCATATCGCCGGCCAACGTCAATCGTTGATTATTGAATGTTGTTTTATCTGAATCGAATTGATCGCTGGCTGCATTTGCGCCAGCATGTTCGCGACCTTGCGCGTATATCAATCGATAAGTCGCATCATATTCAAATTTATTTGACGGATCAATTAATGTATTATTAAAAAAAATAGTTTGTTGCGCGTCATCACGGATAGTAGTAATGTTTGAAACAGGATCGAAAGTATAATTCAAATCCTGCATAATATCACTACCATTATTTCTTGTTGTAAGAAGTCGGGTTAAGTTGTACGTCTTTTCATCATAAGTATATTTTGTTGATGTATTGTTACCATACAAAATGCTTTCTAGCTGTGCTTTTGCATTGTAGTTTATATTTTGAACAAAAGCAAAATTTTGGTTTTGACCTTGAACAAAAATGTTCATCTGTTCAAGCAAAGCTGCTTTGTTATATGTCGGATGAATTTTACTTTTATCAGGCAATTCGATTTCAACCGCACGATTGATTGCATCAAATGTTGAGCTTTTATTAAACGTCTCGGTATTTAATAGTGAAGTTGGATTAACAACATTCCAGTTAACGATCTTTTTATATTCATTACATAGTTGTCGTGAAGATTTTTTTATGTTGTATTTGAAATCGTATTCAGAAGTTTTTGTTAACCCACTTTGATCAAATGATTCAAATAATTTTTTGCGAAGATTTAAATGCTTATCGTTGAATTGATTTTCTCCATAAACACTAAAATGAATTAATTTTTCAGGATCAGCAGTATTTACATCTTCTTTCAGCCATTGTTTTAATGGACGATGCAACACATCATATTCTGTTTTAAAACGATGATTAAGATCATCCCAACTGTAAACAATTTTATTCAACACATCATTAAAAACAAAACGTTCACCGCCATCCATACTGATTCGATGCGCCTGCCGCGATATTATATCATAATCATATTGCATTACGCTGTTATTACGTGCATCAATTATTTCACGCTGATTATTTTCAATATCCAAAATAATTTGCGTTGCATATTTTCCCGCAGTACCATTATCAGCAATTGTATAAATCGTTCTTCCAAGCGAATCAAAATGTTCCTGCGTTGGCGTGTTTGCGTGTTTTGCAGCAAGCCAGGCAGCACATTGTTCTGCATTTGCAGGTTCAGCGCCTAATGGATTTGGACTGCTGCGATCAACATACCATTGACTATCAAGCACAGTATCATTTTCATCATACTTCAATTGCTTCCACGAATCAAATTCAGTTTTGGAAAATGTTCCGTTCGCATGTTCTATACGACTTGATCTTCCCAAAGCATCATAATAAAATACTGATGAAAACCCAATCTCAACCAACGCATCATCATTTTCAAATTCAAATGTTGTACTGAAAAATGGTTCAAATTGTTTTACCGGATTGCCTTTGTTATTTAAGATCGTTCTGCCATTTCCAACCCAGCGAAGATTTGGCGTTGTATCAATCTTAACTAAAGAATTGCCTTGCCATTTTAGTGCATCGCCTGGTTCTGCCTGCACTTTTGTTTGCAGATTTTGACCAAGACCATTTGAGTAACCAACACTGATATAAACCTTTGTTTGGTTGCCATTGCTTAATTTACTTTCATGTGTTTCTCTTACAACATTTACAAAACAAACAGGTTGATTTCTGTTCATCCACGCAAACAAATCGTAGTAAAAAAATGTAGTTGCTTTTTGTAAAAATTTATTTGGATCAGCAACAACGTCTGCAACATTCGCAGGTTCAATAATTATATAAATTGTTAGCGGCTCATCACCATGATTGCCGTCGCTTTCATCACCGTGAACAGAAGTTGCAATCACCATTCCTAACT
>CAXSDU010000015.1:16966-47250 GCA_964236165.1 uncultured Parafilimonas sp.
ACAGAAAATATATTTTGCGCTGCATCTTCTGTTTTAGTGATAACCAAATGATATGCATCATAAATAAGTTTAGTTTCGATATTAAAAGCATCATGCACCGCAATCGGCAAATAAAATCTTTGCTGCGCATCAGCAATTATTTCTGCTCCTTCGATATAGATATTTTTTCCTGAAGGAATCCACCAATTCACACCATCCTGCTGTACATATTTTGCATCAATCAACATTTGATTTGTCAATCTTGTTCCATAAATATTTGTAATTAGAGAAGGCGTGAATGCAAGTTTATACATTTGATATGTGAAGCCTAAAGTATCAAGTTGATGTATAGGCAAAGATGTTTTCAGATCATTGTTCAAAAAAATTGTTTGAACATTTTCGATCAATCTTTTTTGCAAAGAACCATTCGGCTTTTGTTCATAAGCAATTGTTGAGGCTGCATTAAAATCGTTTAATAAATCTTTAATAATAAAAGATGAAACAAAGTTGTATGAATTGTTTGTAAGCTCAAAAGTTTTTGTTTCTGCCAAAACTTTTAAACGATATGTATCAGCAACATCAAAATAGTTGGTAAAATCATTCGTTATATAAATTACATGCGCATTGCTTTGTTCTATTTGAATAGTAGCAGGCAATTGCGCGTCAATCATTTTTCTTCCATACACAACCGAAGCCATTTGCAATACATTTCCAAAATCATCTACTTTAATATTTAATGAATGTGCAATGCGCGGATCATTTAAATTTCTTTCATAATGAATATTCAAAGCTTCGCTTTCATGCGATAAAAAAACTGCATATTTATTTTCAAGTTGCGGTTGCAATAATTTGATAATGCAATTGTGTGTAGTTATTGCATAAGGTTTGTTTTCATCTATATTTCCATCTGTTGAATAAATTTCCTGTCGCAACACAATGCCTTTACAGGCACGCAAAGCTTCACGACTTTCTTCTGCAGTTAATTCATTTGACAATATTGGTTTAGGCAAATTAAATTCAAATGGACCTTTATTATATTCTTCTTCGAACTGATCTAAAATTTTTTGTTGATTGAAATACGCGCCGGTGTGATACCATGTAATTGTTTTTACCGGCGGCTGATGCAAATCTTGTTCAACAACATTATTGCCGCCCAATAATTTAAAGCTGGTAAAATCTTCTGTATCGGTTTGTTCAACTCTGCCAAAACCTCGGAATTCTCTTTCCGAATGATCATAATATCCATGATGATAAGAATAAGAATTTGTAAATAACGTTCCCGCTACTGCATCTTTCAAAATTGTTGTAGCAACGCATTGAACAGGAAAAGGAAGTTTAGTTATCCATGATTTCCCGAGTTGCTTATCTTCCAAATAATATTGCGTAGAGCTTTTATATTGCCAGCTTGATTCTTTACCAAAATTATTTTTATAGCTACTCATAATGTAAGGCTTATTACCTCCCATTAAATCAATATAGCGCATTGGAGTCGCTGCATATTTTTGAAATGGTGATGACCAAACAATACATGCAGTTCCGTTACCTAAAAAATCTATTACTGTAATTTGATTAGGTTGCTCTGTTGTTGGAAAACCATTTATGATTTGTATTTCACTCCACGCATTGCCACTTAAATTTATCCAGGCTTTGAATTGATTTTTTCCGCAATAAATAATATCTGTTGCGCCGGTTCCGCTTATGTCTGCAAGATGTATGTATGAAGAATTAAATTGATCAGGAGTATCAAAAAGCGGCGAAAAATCCATGCATACTTTTGCACTGAATTTTCCATAACCCATATTTGCCCAATAACAAATTTCGCCGTTGCGAATACGCACAATATCTGTAAGCCCGTCACCATTTATGTCACTTAAAAAAATGCTTTGTGTTGCATCGGCAAAAACAAGTGCAGGTCCGCGTTCTTCATCATAAGTTTTAGGCGCAACTTCAGCTGAATCATAACCAACAGTACCTTTGCTTGCATACCATGTAAAAACATTTTCTTCTGAAATAATCAAGTCAGCTCTTCCATCGCCGTCCAGATCAATAAACTTAGTATTTTCATCACTGAAATTAATATTTGGCATAGCATCAAATGAATTAAATGGCTGCCATTCATTATCATCACTTAATTCAAAAAAACCTTTTGCATTTGGCTGCAAACTCACAATAAATTTTCTGCCATCAGCTTCCAAATCCTGCAGTTGCAAAGCATTATTTTGTAATCCTGTAAAAGATGGTTTTGGAATTACAGATTGCGCAACAGAAAAATTTCCATTGCCTAAATTTGATTTATAAAACCATGCATTCGCCTGCTCTGTAAGTATGCCCGAAATGCCTTCACCCCAAAGATCTGTCCATTGATAATCTTTGCTTAAACCAACAGGATCGTTTACTATATTTTCTTTTAAAACATTTTTGACAGTTTTATTCCAGTTCAATTCCTGGTAAGAAAATTCGAGCGGTGGTAAACTTTTTTTTGAGTAAGAACTGTTTTGCTTTTTTATATATCCGCTTTGCTGCAATGCAATAATCAAATCAACTTCTGCATTTCTTTTTTGTGATGTAGTTGCCGATGCGTTTTGAAATAATTTATAAGAAAGATCAATCGAGCGAACAAGATATGGAGCTGCATTAATGCCATCATTCAATTCTTTAAAATAATGAAAGAATAAAATGCGCTGACATAAACGATAGGTGCGAATTTCAAAGCCTGAATGAAAATCAGAGAATGGTTCAAACCTGCATTGCCAATTTCTATCAGCAGTTGGCGTTGGAATATTTTCATCATGATCACCAAAATCAAAAACTGTTTCAAACGTATAATCAACGTTCGCTGGAGCATGCGGATTATAAGCGGTTGTTTCGTTGCGTGAATATGGATTTGAGTTTCCATATTTAATACGTTTTAAATAAGTGTTTGTGCATGGAGAAAAATTACTCAAGCGATTTTGTTCATGCAATGATTTTGGAACATTAATAAAATCTTCCTGATCATATTCATATTCAAAACAATTACCACGGTCATCAAAACTTAATTCAGGCAACCATTTAAAGATCTTTGTTTCATCGGTTGGGTTTGCAATTTGTGCCGCAACATTTCTCCCAAAAATTGTAACAATATTATTAGGTAAAGTAATGCGCCAGTAAAACACTTTACTATTAACAGGTGTAATTCTTTCAATCCGAATAAAACCGTTTTCTATACGTGGTTTGTAGCGCTTAACAAATTCTCCTGATGCTGCGGTAAATTCATCCATAACCCAGTTACCACTATTATTTTGTTTTATTGCAGGCACCAAATCTTCAGCACCATTAAAAAGAAAAATATCACTTTCGTTTGCATCTTCATACTTTGGTAGTTGCTTATCTGTTTTTCTTTGAATAAAACCAACATCACAATTCCAGCCTAAACCAAAAATACCATTGCCAGTTCCTGAATTATAATTTAAAGAAAGCGCCGGAGAAAAATCACTTCTTGTTTTTGAAAATGGTAACGGCGCAGAAAATGAAGCAGTACCATTTGATGCATTTACCTGGAATTTTTCATCAATATTTTTTAATGCACCACCGCCTTTTGGTAAATCAATTTTTGGAATATTTATATTGAAAGATTGACCTGAAGAAATTGAAGATTTATTTTCTTCTGTTTGTGTATTTTTATCAGAGGCAGCATCTTCACGGTGAGCAGAAAAAGATGGCATATGAAAAAGTTAGATGATAAATGTATATTCTTATTTTGAATAATAAAATAAGAAATTATTAAATTATCTGTCGAATACTAGCGCTATTCGCAAACAATATTTTACAGATTTAATTAAAGCATGAAAATTTTTTCATCTTTGACTTCTTTTACAACCTCTTAATTCTTTTGTAAAAATTTTTTCTTAAGCCATGCTCTTACAGGCTCATCATAGAATTTTAGAGAGGTGTATGCGAGGAGAATAAAAAATATAAACAAGCCACAAGCCACAGGCACAATTTTTTCGGGTAAAGGCTTTTTCTCAGCCACCCACGCAGTATAAATATAAATAAACGGATAGTGTGTAATGTATATTGGATAAGATATATCTCCTGAAAATTTACATAGCTTAGCCCATCGCCCGCTAATTTGTCCACCCGCGCCTGCTGCTACAATAATTGGGAATGCAACAATAATGCAGCCTGCTTCATAGAAGCCATTGTATTTAAATGTTGGCAAAAAGAAGAGGATAATTAATAGTATCGAGCATAAAGGAAAAGCCATCGGCAGATGTATTAATTTACCTGCGCGAAAAAGTAATAATCCTGCAAAAAAAGGAAACATCATCCGCACATCAGCAATCCAAAAAGTTTGATATCCCCAACCTGTTGCTACGTCTCCATGCCAATTAGCTACAATAATAAGTATTGTGCCACTTATAATAACCAATATCCATAAAGCTGTTTTGTTCATTTTTTTTGCAAAAAGCGCATAAATAATATTGGCAATATATTCCTGCAATAAAGACCAGCATGGTCCGTCAAGGGGATGTGTTTCGCCCCAGCCACGAACATCAGGTGAAGGAAGTAGCGTAAATCCTATCAGCATAACACCTATCAATTCTAAAAAAGAAGTATGTGCCTTCCCATTTGTATATGGATCAAACCAAAAACTAATTGCACCTATCAGCACTCCTAAAATAACCATTGGATGCAGGCGAATTAATCTGCGTTTAAAGAAATCTTTGATACTCATTACTCCCCAGCGATCATCATATGCATAACCAACCACAAACCCGGAAAGAAGGTAAAAAAAATCAACTGCGAGATAACCATGATGTTCTGGATGATTTGCAGGCATGGGATAATAAGCTTCAAATAAATGATATATCACAACTAAAATTGCAGCTACACCACGAAGTCCATCAAGAATAGGATAATGAGGTTTAGTTTTTAATTGATTTGGTTGCATTTAAAAATTATTAATGAAGATATATAATTGCCGTTATTAACGAAGCACATGATATTTAAAATCAATATATATAATATTTAACCATTTTAAGCACTTGTGGTGTTGTAATAATATCTTAAGTTTAGTTTAAATATATTATCTTTACGTTTCAAATTGAGCTGTATAAGCATATTGAAAGCAATTTTATTTTTTACTTAACGCGTAAATTTTAGCCTTCTCTCACTCCTGTTTTTACTTACTCAAAAAAATAATAAACAATAAAAATCATTTTATGAATCTCTATGTTTCTAATTTAAGTTTTCACACAACCGAAGCAGATTTGAAAGAATTGTTTTCAAAGCATGGTACAGTTAATTCAGCAAAAATTATTATGGACAGAGAAACCAACCGTTCACGTGGTTTCGCTTTTGTAGAAATGTCTTCTGAAAAAGAAGGTAATGCTGCTATGGCAGAATTAAACAACAAAGAAATTGAAGGTCGTCCGCTTTCTGTTTCTGTTGCAAGAGAAAAAGAAAATCGTTCAGGTGGTGGCGGCGGTGGTAATTATTCACGCTCAAACAATAAACGTTTCTTTTAAATAAATTTAATGAACAATAAAGTACCTTCTTACGTCTCTGTCTGGAATAAGTATTTGCCTGCCATTAGGATTCAAGTAAAAAAGTCTGCGGCAGGTGATCAAGTACTTGGAATGAATCATACTGATTTTGAAAAAGCAGCAGGTATAAGGAAATCGGGTTACAAGTTCATTATAAATTTTACCAGTGATAAGCCTGATACAATGTTTAATAACACAGATATTGTACAGGCTTTTATAAATACTTTATTAGGTGACGAAGTAATTCGTGAGCATCTTATAAAGAACGATTATACATTCACATTTACCGGAAAATATCAATTACAAATAAAAAATAACAGCTCGTCTAAACAAACAGAACCGCCTGTTACTGCTGAAGCAGATGTTCTGACGAACTGAAACAGTATTATGATGGCTGCATTATACAGGCGCGGCTATATTACCAATAACATTTCACACTTTGGATTTTAAAGATTTAAAACTGATTGCACCTTTATTGAAGGCATTGCAATCTCAAGGATACACAAACCCTACTCCTATTCAGCAAAAAGCTATACCAGCAATACTTCAAAATAAAGATTTATTAGCATGTGCACAAACCGGAACCGGTAAAACAGCAGCTTTCGCTTTACCAATAATTCAATTATTGTTTCAGCAAGAAGAAGCAGGCACAGCAACTAATGAAATTAAAGTTTTGGTACTTACACCAACCCGCGAATTAGCCATACAAATTGAAGAAAGCTTTAAAGATTATGGCGCTTACAGTGGCTTAAAACACCTTGCCGTTTATGGTGGTGTTTCGCAATACCATCAGGTAAAAAATTTACAGAAAGGTGTTGATATTTTAATTGCTACACCCGGCAGGTTGCTTGATCTTGTTATGCAACGATATATTTCATTAAAACAAATAAAAATATTTGTTTTAGATGAAGCAGACCGTATGCTGGATATGGGTTTTATTAACGATGTTCGGAAAATTGTTGCAAAGCTGCCTGTACAAAGGCAAACATTATTCTTTTCTGCAACAATGCCTCCTGATATTGTAACGTTATCGCAAAGCATATTAAACAATCCCATTAAGATAGAAATAACAAGAGTTTCATCGCCGGCAGAAACAGTAGAACAAACAGTATATTTTGTTGAAAAATCAGACAAAAGATCTTTGCTTATTCATCTCTTAAAAAATAACGAAATTGAATCAGCGCTTATTTTTACTGAAACAAAATTTGGTGCTGATAAACTGTGTTATGCCTTGCGTAAAGAAAATATAAACGTACAGGCAATACATGGCAATAAATCTCAGGCAGAAAGGCAAAAAGCTTTGAGCAATTTTAAAAATAAAAATATAAGAGTATTAATTGCTACCGATATTGCCGCCAGAGGAATAGATATTGAAAGTCTTTCGCATGTTATAAATTTTGAATTGCCAAATGTTCCTGAAACTTATGTGCATCGCATTGGACGTACAGGACGTGCAGGCACCAACGGAAAGGCTATTTCGTTTTGCGGAATAGAAGAAAAAATGTTGTTGCGCGATATTCATAAATTAATTGCTTATCCTATTCCTGTGATAAAAGATCATCCATATCAAACGGCTGATGCAGGATTAGAACAACCAGTACAACCATTAATTCAGCACCGCGCTTTTAGTAAAGGTGGCAAAAGAAGTAAAGCATTTATGCAAAGATAAATATTATTTTTTCACTTCATAAATTATTTTTTAAACTTGTTTAAAATATGATAGATGCGAAAGATATAAGAGCCGGTAATCAGGTATTTTTTAAAAATTCCGGTTCTACAGTTACAGTTTTAGAGGTTGATAGCGATAAAGTTTTATTAGATACTTTTCCGAAAAGCAGTTATTTTTCAAATGGTGATATTTCAGGCATTCCGCTTACTACTTCTATACTGCAGAAATTATCTTTTAAAAATGATGATGATATCAATACATGGTTTGGACAAGGTGTAAGTATTCATGTGAAACCAGATGGTTTTTTTTATGGTTTAAGAATTTTGAAAAGCAGAGCTAAAATTCAACATTTACACGAATTACAAAATTACGTTTCTGATTTTTATTCTGTTTTTAAAGAACAAATCCGTTCTTTGGATCTGAATCCTTTATAAAATTTCTTATTAGTAAACAACAAATGATTATGGCAAAATCAAAAGAAACATTCGGTAAAAAAGAAAAAGAAAAGAAAAGATTAAAGCAAAGGCAGGACAAACAAGAGAAGATGGATGAGCGCAAGGCAAATGCTAAAAAAGGAAAATCATTAGACGAAATGATGGCTTATATTGATGAGAATGGAAACATTTCATCTACACCACCAGATCCTAAGAAAAAGAAAATATATAAATTGGAAGACATGGAAACAGGTGTTCCAAAACGGTTAGAAGAAGAACCAGATGCTGTTAGAGAAGGCATCGTAAGTTTTTTTAATAATGATAAAGGTTATGGTTTTATAAAAGATATTAAAACGCAGGAAAGTATTTTCGTTCACGCCAATCAGCTTACTGAACCTATAAAGGAAAATAATAAAGTAAGCTATCAGGTAGAACAAGGACCAAAAGGCTTAAATGCAGTAAGCGTTAAAAAGATCAGTTAGTTTAAATCTTATTCAACAAATTTATAATCGTTCTAAACAAACACAGTTAAATAAAATAAAATGACAACAGAACAAATAGAAAAGTTTTTTTCATCAGATATGAAATCAAATTCTTTAATACGTATAAGTTTCAAAACACGTAATTCTATTCTTGGCATTTTTATCCAAACTCCGGATTTTAATGAACTTAAAATAAAGAACTTCTGGCGTATTGTTTCCGAAGCTAATTTTGAACAATGGCAAAAATCCAAAGATTATAATCTTTGCCGCATGTTTAACGGCGCAGAGTTTACCAAGCTTTCTTTAGCCTAAATTTTATATTAATTATTAGTTACTAAGCTTGAACTAATTTTCATTGATACAATGACATAACATCATCGTGAATCAATGTTTTATTTAATTATTGCGCAGAAACTAATTCAGAGTATGCAAAATTATTGTGACTATAACTTCCTATTGGTCGTGTATAATTCAACATTTTACCTGTAAGCTTTACTATTGTATTTTTATCTGTTACAAGACTATTTTCATATACCATTGTAAATAAAGTATCTGCATTGTCTGTAAACTTCCATGTTCCGGGATATTGGTATTTACCATCTATTTCAAGAAAAGTTCCATTCTTTTTATATGTAATACGCGTTTCATCCAATTGCACAAGATTGCTGCTGTTGCCGCGCACATATTGTGGATCACCTTTGTGCGCCTGATCTATGTAATGAAAGTAATAACCCTGATACATCCATATATGCGCCGTTAGTAGCGCCGTTCTTGTTTTTACCTGGTTATCTAAATCAATTTCTGATGATGATGCTGGATTGTGTGCAGCAGTAGAATGAAGACTTGTTTTTGTACAGGCAGATAATAATATAACCGCAGAAATAAAAACAGTAAGTAAAATTTTCATACAAATAAATTTAAAAGTGATAATAGATTTTTAACCATAACTGCATTAATAAGTAATTGGTTGCTCCATTAATAAGATTAATCTATAACGCAGCATTAAAAGTCTATTCACAATTTTATCATTTATATTAGTATTGAAAATTGATTTTTCTAAGCAAAATCATCGTTAGAAATATATTTTACGTTTGCAGTTATTGTCCTTGTTTAGAATTACATGCAACAAATAACGAAGCAGATTATAAGGGCTGGCAAAAAGCAACAGTTAATTAAAACGAAATAAATATTCTTCATTACCTGAAAAAAAATTAATGAAATACTTATATCTTTTTTGATTAATTTTTAAACTGCTATTTTTTAGGTTTCATTTATTCTTTTGATGTAGATTATTCAAAACTTCTTTTAAGCGATATTTCACTATTTCTGTAATTAGTTTTTCAGGAAGTGGTTTATCAGCAGGAAACTGAATAGCGCCTTTAGAAGTTTTGTATGATTTTAATTTTTTTTTAAAAACTTCAATTGGTTTTGATGTTGGATAAAATCCATAATGATTTTTAGAAGCAGCAAAATAAACAAGTACAGTTTGAAATTTAAATGCAGGCATTCCGTAACCAATAACCTCTTCGGCTTGTGAAGCAGCAGTTTTAATTATTTTTCTAAATTGCTGCAACACGAGTTTTTTTTCATTTTCCTGTGCATCAATGTATTCATCTATACTTGAAAATTTCTTTTCCATAAACAATATTATTAAATATTATTTTACGCCATTCTCATCGTTCCACCAACCTTTCATTTTTCTTATATAAAGAATTTGCCCGGTATGATAAGCATTATGTGTACCTATATGCGCAATGGTTGAATACCACTTCTGAAGCTTTACATCATCTGCAGCCTGAACTGCATTTTCCCAAGCAGTTAAAACACTATCCAGTTTTTTTACAGTTGCTGGCCACGATGTTTCATCAACCATAGAAAAAGTTTCTTTGTTATCTCCGTTAAAAGACGATGTATCAAGAGCTAAAAATTTTTTTAAGGCGTGTTCGTTCCAAAAAATTAAATGTGTGGTAAGCTGCGCAATTGAATGATTCTCGCTGCTGTCTTTCCAGTTTGCCTGCGCAGGTGTTAACCATGCAATAGCTGTATCAACCGGCACAAACCAATCTTTTACGTTATGCGTAGTTTTTAATTGCTCAAGCAAAATGGTTTTTAATGTTGGTGTTGTATTTGTTTGTGCATTTGTAATTAATGCAGTAGAAAAAGCAATAAGCGTTAAGATGTACTTCATAAATTAATTTTAGATAGAATAATATCTTATTAAAATTATTGAATGAAAAAGAAGAAAGAAAATTATTACATGAACGGACGTTTTAAAAGGACAGACAGATATTTGCAATACTTCAAAATACTAACATTTTTTTATTTTCAAACATAATTATAATAAGTGTTGAATGATTGCTTCAATTAATTCAGTGTTATAGTAAAATAAAAAGCCCCGCAATTGCGAAGCTATATTTTGTTGCCCGACCTGGAATCGAACCAAGACACTCAGAACCAAAAACTGATGTACTACCTTTATACTATCGGGCAATATAGAAAGATAATTATTTCTGTGTATCGCCTAAGTTAAGCGTTTTTGGCGGCGTTTGCTGCTTGTTTGCCGGCGCTTGTTGCGTAGGAACAGTTGATGTATTAATATCCTGTAATATTTTATTATCGTTGTTTCCTGCAGATGAAGTGTTTATAAACAATACTGAAATAACACAAAGCACACCTAATATTGCAACAAACAGCCAGGTGCCTTTTTCCAATGCATCTGTAGTTTGTTTAACACCCATAAACTGGTTATTAAATCCTGCAATTGAGCCACTTAATCCGCCGCCCTTTGGGTTTTGAACTAATACTATTAGTGATAAAATCACACACACAATTACGATTAATAGAAATAAAATAAACGTCATTATTTAATCTTTTAATTCCTGAATTTTTGCCGCAAAGTAAGCAGATTTCGAGGGATTAATAAAACTTAATTTTTCATAAATGGCGATCGCCTGTTCTGGCTTGTATTGTTTAATTAAAACTTCAGCCATTGCTTCAGTTACAATTTCTTTTGGTTCATTTGAATGTTCAGCCATATTTTGTACCTGCGATTCGCCTGCAGCATCAATTTCAAGATTACTCAGGTTAGGGCTTATGCGTTTCATTTGTTTCAGCCAATCGGTAAATCGCTTTAACTGTGAACCAAGTTTATCGTTGGCATCTTTTTCAGGATCAAGCTTTATTCCCTGCGATTCAAAATAATCAATACGATGATAGGCGGTTGCTTCAATTGGTAAAGTTATTTCTTCAACAGGGTTTTCAAAAGCGGCAGCCTGCTCTTTTAAAAGATTGGTTATTCTTTCATTAGGTTCTGCTTCTTCAGTCTGAATGGTTTCTTCATCATCAATATTTTTCGTTTCTGAAAATAATTCCGGTAAAACTTCAACGTTGCTTTCGTTTGTTACTGATGAATATTCTTCCTGAGATTCTGCAACTTTTTTTTCAGCTTGTTCCTCAACAACTACTTCTGCGGTTATAAAATCAGGTTTTGATAAACTTTCTTTTGTATCTAAATAAATATTTGTTTCTCCTGCTTCAATTTCTTTCAAAAAATTATAATTCAGCCACAAAGTATTTGTAAAATAAATTGCAGATTTTTGAAGTGCATTTTTATAATCTTCCTTATTATCATCATGCAGCTTTTTGGCAAAAAGAAATTGTGCAGCTCCAAAATATGGATAGTTATCTGCAATAATTTTCAACTCATCTTCACTTACATCATTTAAGGAAGATTTGCCCGTTAATGTTACAAGAATATTTTCTGAATACGACAGCATAGTGTAAAGTGAAAATACGTTTCAATTACCAGTTAGAAAAAATATGATTAAATATCTGGTCTGTTAGCTGGCTAATAATATCGCTTTCAAAACTTCCTGAATTTTCTGCCTGCTGTAAAGTTTGTGTGGCAGGAAAATCAAAATCGCGGCTTACTGTAAAATTATCTGTTTTATTATCTACTGTGTTTACAAATGTAATGCTTGCACCTACGGTTAACCGATTAGTTACAGATTGATTGCTGCTTATTGCCGAAGTGGAAACATCATATCTGCTTATGTAACCAGTAATTTGATAGTTTGCGTCATCGCTGTTTGTAAGTGTGAGCTTTGTGTAATTATTTATTTTTTGTTTTAATGCATCTGTAACTTTTGAACTTAATTGCGGATTAATATAACGTGCTTTATTATCAATAAATCCAACGCGGGCTGTTTTTATTTTTGAATAATCAACAGATACATCATGAAAAGTATATACGCCACAGGAAGAAGTAAAAAGTAAAAAAAAAGAAGCTAAAAAAAGCAAGCTAAAATTTTTAAAATTTAAGCGCTGCATGAACTTTTCTAATTTTGAATTTTGAATTTTTATTTTAAACTTTTTATTATTCATCAATATCATACTCTTTTAATTTTCTGTATAAAGTACGTTCACTAATACCTAAATCAAGTGATGCATCTTTTCTTTTACCGCGATGTTTTTTCAACGCTTTAATAATAAGTTCTTTTTCTTTATCTGTTATATTGAGTGATTCTTCCACCTCTTCATGCGCATCAATTTCCTGATTATGCGAAAGTATTACCGGTTGATTAGTTTGTTGCATATTTGAAGGAAGTGAAGTTGTTTGCGCAGATGATAAAGCCGGTGTATTGTTGTAATCATTACCATTTAGCGCATGATCTTTTTGTAAAAATTCAGCCGCTGTATTACCTGCAAGTGATGGATTTTTCAAGATTTCCATGAACATTTTCTTCAATTCTGTTACATCTTTTTTCATATCAAAAAAAAGCTTGTATAAAATTTCTCTTTCATTCGCAAATTCTCCGTTAGAATGTTGTGTTGATGAAAGCACAGGCAAACGATTCATATTTTTTTCAGGCAAAAACTGCTGAAGATCTGTTACCATTATTAATTGCTGTTTACTAAGAACAGATAACTGCTCCGCAATATTCTTTAATTCGCGCACATTGCCCGGCCACGTGTAGTTAATTAACAGGTTTTTTGCTTCATCATCTAACTGAACAGGCGTGGTTTTATATCGCTCTGCAAAATCAACCACAAATTTTCTAAACAATAAACCAATATCTTCTTTGCGGTCTCTTAATGCAGGCACGCGAATAGGTACTGTGCTTAAACGATAATATAAATCTTCACGAAATTTTCTGTTTTGTGTTGATTCGTATAAATCTTTATTGGTAGCAGCAATTACGCGCACATCTGTTTTTTGTACTTTGGATGAACCTACGCGAATAAATTCTCCTGTTTCTAAAACACGTAATAAACGCGCTTGCGTGCCGATAGGCATCTCTCCTATTTCGTCTAAGAAAATGGTGCCTCCGCTAACTGTTTCAAAATATCCTTTGCGACTATCAACGGCGCCGGTAAACGAACCTTTTTCATGCCCGAATAATTCTGAATCTATTGTTCCTTCAGGAATAGCACCGCAATTAACCGCAATAAATGGATTATGTTTTCTTGACGATAATGCATGTATAATTTGTGAGAATGATTCTTTTCCCACGCCGCTTTCACCAACAATTAAAACACTTAAATCTGTTGCCGCAACTTGTATGGCAACTTGTATTGCATAATTAAGCGCCGGCGAATTTCCTATAATTGCAAACCTGTTTTTTATTGATTGTATTTCTGCCATTTTATTCTTCTTCTTTTTTTAAAATTTGATCTACTTCTATTTTCAATAAGGGTAAATGCTTTGTTACAATTTGCCAGATTGTTTCTGAATTTATAAGATCATAATTATGAATAAGAATTTCCTTAGTCCGATGATCTTAATCATATTTATTATAGTGAGAAAGCTGTCGATTTTTTATTTTGTTAAGCGCTTCGCCAATGATGGCAAGCTTTCTTTCAACAGCACTTTTTGTTTTTATATCCTTTTGATATTGAATTAGGTTTAATATCACTTACAAAACTCTCAATATCACCAATTGATAATTTTATATCTTCCAAATATTTTATAATATCAGGAAATCACTTTCATTATTGAAATCATCGCTAACGCCAGAACCAAACAAATACAAACTCTTAACCTGCATTTGCTCGAAAATTTTTATTATATCTGATAAATTATTTTTAATTACCGAATTCCTTTTTCAATCATTTACTATTTCACCCATCAAAGTTGCCTGTGTAAAATCACTCACTTTCACAAAAACATAATCGCCTTTTTTATAATTGTAATTCTCTTTTGGAAAAACAATCATTTTATTTTGAGAGCTTCTGCCTTTCCATTCCATTTCACTTTTTTTACTGTCGCCTTCGATTAAAATCTTAAATGTTTTGCCTACATCTTTTTTATTGCTCTCATAAGAAAGCTTTCCTTGTAACTCAACAATTTCTTTTAATCTTCTTTTTTTTACATCTTCCGTAATATCATCTTCATATCTTTTTGCAGCAAGTGTGCCCGGTCTTTCACTATAAAAAAACATATAGCTCATGTCGTAAGCGCTGCTTTGCATAATGTTTAAAGTATTCGCATGATCATCTTCTGTTTCTGTACAAAAGCCTGCAATAATATCTGAACTAATGCCGCAATCAGGAATAATTTCCCTAACACGATTCACTTTTGCTTTATACCATTCGCGCGTATAAGTGCGGTTCATTAATTGCAATACACGTGTGCTTCCGCTTTGTACAGGCAAATGAATATAATTGCAAATGTTATCGTGCTTTGCCATTGTAAACAATACTTCATCCGTTATATCTTTTGGATGTGATGTGCTAAAACGCACTCTTAATTCAGGCGAAACCAGCGCAACTTTTTCAAGCAGCTTCGCAAAAGTTACAACCTCATCATTCGCTTCATCTCTCCAGTAATAACTGTCAACATTCTGACCGAGTAACGTAACTTCTTTATAACCTCTTTCAAATAAATTCTTTGCTTCGTTTATTATTGAATATGCATCACGGCTGCGTTCTCTTCCGCGCGTAAAAGGCACTACGCAAAAGCTGCACATATTATTACAGCCGCGCATAATAGAAATAAAAGCTGTAACACCATTACTATCTAAGCGCACCGGTGAAATATCAGCATAAGTTTCTTCGCGGCTTAATAAAACGTTTACAGATTTTTGCCCGGTTTCTGCTTCTTCAATTAACACCGGTAATGTTCTGTATGCATCAGGCCCAACAACAATATCAACCAGCTTTTCTTCTTCTAATAATTTTGATTTTAATCTTTCTGCCATGCAACCTAAAACACCCACCAGCATTCCAGGTTTTTCTGTTTTTATTTTTTTGAATTCGGTTAAGCGTTTACGAATAGTTTGTTCTGCTTTTTCGCGAATAGAACATGTGTTGAGTAAAACCAAATCTGCTTCTTCAAAATTTTTTGTAGCCCCAAAACCTTCTGATTGCAATATAGATGCAACAATTTCGCTGTCGCTGAAATTCATCTGGCAACCATAACTTTCTATATAAAACTTTTTCTTGTACTGATTTATGTCTTTTATAAAAGGTGCAAATGCTTCGCCCTGTTTTGTTTCATCATGCATCTTTTTTGTAACTAAATCAAGCATTAATTAAAATTGATTTGCAAAGATATTGAATTGAGACAGATTGGCAGCAACGAAAGGGTTAAGGTTTGTGAGCGGAAGACGGGACTTGAACCCGCTGCCTTCAGTTTGGGAAACTGATGCTCTACCAGATGAGCTACTTCCCTTATTATAAAACCACGGTTTTAATTTTTGTTTTCAGCCAGCTTTCACCAACAGGTGTCATCCAGTTTTCCTGTAATTCTTTTTTTGTAGTAACAACATTATTAAAAAATAATGTTTGCGCATTAATGAAATTATTTTCAAAAGCATAACTGAATTGCTGGCGCGGAATAATTTGCACTTTATCTTTTACAACAAACGCAAGATTTTGCCAGTTAAACATTTCAACACCAAATTGTTTTTCTATTTGTTGAATGATGCGCACCGAACTATCAATACTGCAACCACTAACACCAGTCGCCGCTTCATCAGCCATTAAAATAATAAACTGACCAAAAAAAAGATTTGCATAACCTTTTACCGGCGTACCATGGCTTTTCCAGTTTGTTACCAAATCATTCAGCATATCTTCAATCTGCAATGCTTCGCTGATCATAAATAAACGACTGCTTTGATAAACCCATACTCTTGAATCATTACTAAAATCTGCAGGCAATAAATGTTTGTATTCAAAATTCATATTGCAAAATTAATGTTTATTGATTGATGTTATTTTAATGAACAGTCAAATGATCTCGCTTAAAATCTTAAAATGCCATTGTATTTTCGCGCCTTAAAATTTTATTTTGAAAGCTGAAAATTCTGCAATTGAATCAATTACGCAACAAACAATATTTCCCGTTTTACTGGCAATAAGTTTTTCGCACTTATTAAATGATACTATCCAATCTTTAATACCGTCAATATATCCAATTGTAAAAAATACTTTTCATTTAAACTTTACTCAAATAGGTTTAATAACACTTACATTTCAATTGTCCGCTTCTCTTTTACAGCCGCTGGTGGGCACATATACTGACAAAAAACCGAAACCCTTTTCACTCGCAACCGGTATGACTTTTAGTTTAGCAGGATTAATTTTATTATCTCAATCATCTTCTTATTTTATGCTGCTGTTATCTGTTTGTTTGATTGGTATAGGCTCATCCATTTTTCATCCCGAAGCATCTAAAGTAGCGTATATGGCTGCGGGCAACCGGCGCGGATTAGCGCAATCAATTTTCCAGGTTGGTGGTAATGCAGGCAGTTCAATAGGTCCTTTGCTTGCAGCGCTTATAATTGTACCGTACGGACAATCAAATATTTTATGGTTTTCATTACTGGCATTTTTAGCAATTATTGTTTTAAGCAAGTTGGGCTTTTGGTATAAGGCACATCTTTTTTCTCTGCAAAGAAAACCTGTTAAACAATCTTCTGCAACTGCAATTAATCTATCTAAAAAAAGAGTTATAGTCAGCATCATTATTTTATTAGTACTTATTTTCTCAAAATATTTCTACCTCGCATCTATGACGAGTTATTATACTTTTTATCTCATTCATAAATTTCATGTTTCTGTTCAGCAATCACAGATTTATTTATTTATTTTTTTATTAGCAGTAGCAGCAGGCACTATTCTCGGCGGACCGTTAGGCGACCGTTTCGGAAGAAAATATGTTATCTGGTTTTCTATTTTAGGTGCAGCGCCGTTCACATTATTATTGCCACATGCTTCATTATTTTTTACCTGTGTACTTAGTATATTTATTGGTGTGATAATCGCTTCTGCTTTTTCTGCTATACTTGTTTATGCGCAGGAATTATTGCCCGGCAAAGTGGGAATGGTTTCAGGTTTATTTTTTGGATTTGCGTTTGGAATGGGTGGTTTAGGTTCCGCAGTTTTAGGTGCGCTTGCAGATGAAACAAGCATTGAATATGTTTACAGCTTATGTGCATTTTTGCCGCTGATTGGTTTACTTACAGCTTTTTTACCTAACCTGAAACAGAAGTTATATTTAGAAAAATCTTGAGAAAAATATAATTGTATTTTAGACAATTATATTTTATGATTAGGAACAAAATTTAAAAAAGCATTAAAGTTGTGCATGTATTTTCTTTTATCTAATTTATAATAGAATGCACCTTTTTTCGAGCTTTCTTTTTCTTTATGATTTTGCTTTACCAATAAACCCGTTGATAAAATTTTCCGGCTAAAATTTCTTTTATCCATCACAGATTCATAAACTTCTTCATACAGGTTTTGCATTTGCGGAAGCGTAAATTTTTCAGGCAGTAATTCAAACAATACCGGATGAAAAGCTGCTTTATATCTAAGCTTTTCCTTTGCCATTTTAATCATTTCCCTATGATCAAAAATAAGTGAAGGAATCTTTTTTAAGTGAAACCATTCAGCATTATATTCATGACTTATCTGCTTTTCATATTTGTCTATATCAATCAGGCTGAAGTAAGTAATAGAAACGGTTCTTTCCACCGGATCACGGTATGGATCACCAAATGCATGTAACTGTTCAAGATATACATTATCTAAACCGGTAAGTTGTTTTAAAACCCTTGCAGCCGCGTTATCAAAACTCTCATCAGCCTGCACAAAACCACCCATCAGGCTCCATCTTCCTTTTTCAGGTTCAAAACCTCTCTGAATTAATAATAATTTTAAATTGAATCCATCAAAACCGAATATAATACAATCAATAGCTACGAGCATTCTGTTTTGACGGATGTATCGCTTAATGTTCATGGACATTTAAAATAGCAGTCGTTGGTTTTTATTTTGATAAAGATAAAGCAGATGTTATCAGTTCAAAAAATATTTATCAAATCATCAAAAACTGTTTAAAAAAATTATTATGAAAAAAGTGTAAAAAAAACACTTGTTCTATAAAAAAAATATACTTTTGGATAATTGTATTCTTGACAATTATTCCTGCTAATTAAATTTACGATTGCAAATTAAATACTGCTTGTATGAAAAAAAATAAACTAATTGCCTGGCTGCTTGACTATAGCAAAACAACGTCTGCACTAAAAAAAATAAGTTTTGTTTTCCTGTTTTTAGTTTTATGTATTTTATCGATGGCGCAAAATTCGATTCACATTACAGGAACTGTTACAGATGATAAAGGTGCTGCATTGCCAGGCGCTTCGGTAGTTTTAAAAGGCACGAAGCAGGGAACTGTTACAACAAATGATGGCAGGTATTCTTTTGCCATAAATAATAAGGGAACAATTGTTTTTTCGTATTCAGGATTTCTAAATAAAGAAGTTGCTGTAATTGCAGATGCAACACTTAACATTTTACTCAATCCAGATAATAAAGCTTTAAATGATGTGATCGTAACAGGTTACTCCAAACAATCTAAAAGGGATGTAACAGGTGCCGTTTCTACAGTATCGGCTGATGTAATAGCACACACACCTGTAACCGATGTAGGCACTGCTTTGGAAGGGCGCGTTGCAGGTGTAAGCGTTGATCAGCAAGGCGATCCGGGAAGTACTGGTGTGATTCGCATCCGTGGATTTGGAACCAATGGTGATAATGATCCTTTATATGTAGTTGATGGCGTTCAAATGCGCGGCGGAAACAATCTCATTAACCCTAATGATATTGAAACACTTACCGTTCTTAAAGATCCATCAACAACTTCATTGTATGGAGCAGAAGGCGGAAATGGTGTGATAGTAATTACAACCAAAAGCGGAAAAGTAGGTGCTCCAAGATTGGAATTTAATTCTTATGCAAGCTGGGAAAGCCCTATAAAATATCCATCAATGTTAACGCCGCAACAATATGCTGATGCATACTTTGAATATTTAAAAAACTCTGGCGTTTCTGATAGTTCAGTGTATGGAAGTGGCTCAAACCCTATATTACCGGATTATATAATTGAAAGGCAAAATGCAGCTTTGTATGTTAATGAAGGTAGCCCGTTAGCAAATCCTGATCTATACAACCTTTCTAATTACAGAATTTTAAAAACAAATAAGCAAGGTACCGATTGGTTTAGAGCAATACTTGGGCAAGCATTTAGCCAAAACCATCAGCTAACTTTAAGTGGCGCAACTGATAAAAGTAATTATGCATTAAGCTTTAATTATTTTGATAATAAAGGCATTGTACTCGGTACTTTTTACAAACGTTATTCGCTGCGTGTTAATACAGAATTCAAGCCGGCTACATGGCTTAAGATTGGAGAAAATACTGAATTTGCTTACAGCCAGGGAGCTGATTTTACAAATCACAATACAAACAATTTAATTTCTGATTTGTATGAGCGCAGTCCTTTAATTCCAATTTATGATATTGCTGGAAATTATTCCGGACCAAAAGGAATTACTGATAGCAAAGCATTTCATCCGGGCGGCAATAATCCTGTGTATGGACAAATAAATAATTCTGAAAGAAACAGTAACGGTTTTAATTCAGGTGTTATTGGTTCAGCATACATTGATGTAGAACCAATAAAAGGATTAGTGTTTGAAAGCAAATTCGGGCTTCAGTTTTATTCAAACAGCTATCATTATTATACTGATACGTTTCCCCAAAATGTTTACAGTGCGCCATATACTTCATTTACTGAAGGCAGCGGCTGGAGCAGCGACTGGAGATGGACAAATAAAGTTTCTTATGATTTCACTATAAATAATATTCATAAAATAAGTGCTTTTGCAGCGTATGAATCAAGCTATGATGTGTATCGTGAAAGCGGTGCAAGCACACCAAATATCCTGCATTCAACTCCTTCTTTTCAATATCTAAATTATGGTGTTCCGGCTGATACAACAGGAGGAGTTTTTAATACTGTTAATGGCTTTGGAGAATCGTATTCTACCACTTCGGTATTTGGTAATGTAAATTATTCTTTGTTGAATAAGTATTTGTTCAGTTTCGTTATAAGGAGTGATGGTTCTTCAAAATTCGGTACGTTTAATCGCTATGGCACATTTCCTTCTTATAGTGTTGGATGGCGCATGTCTGATGAAAAATTTATGGAAGGAATAAAATTTATTAATGATTTTAAATTGCGCGCTGCTATCGGCACAAATGGTAATGCTGCAATACCAAATGGTTTATATGAAGATCAATATGGCTATGACCGGTTTACAGGCAGTTATGATTTGAACGGAACTAATAACACAGCTGTTGTTGGTGCAGGATTGTATCAGAAAGGAAATCCATTTATACACTGGGAAACAAATAAAACAACAAATGTTGGTTTTGATGGTGCATTTTTCAATAATCATCTCACAACTTCATTTAGTTGGTTTAACAGGAAGACAAAAGGGCTATTAGCAGCAGTTCCAATTTCAGGTTTGGAAGGAGATGCTTTAGCACCTTTTGTAAACATCATGAAGTTTGAAAACAAAGGTTTTGAATTGGAATTATCTTATAATAATAAAATCGGCGATTTTACTTATAACATGAGTTTTAATATTGCTAACTATCGTAATAAAGTAATTCATATTAATGTAGATTCTACTGATCATCTTGATGGAGACAGTTATGCACCCACACATTTCTCACTTACAAGAAGTGTGGTTGGTATGCCGGTTTCCAGTTTTTATGGTTTAGTACAAACCGGTATTTTTCAAAGCGGTGATGATTATACAAAATATGGTATAAATGAAAACGGATTAACTGCGGATAATGCTGCCGGTCATTTTAAATTTGCTGATTTAAATCATGATGGAAAAATTAATAATGATGACAGAACATTTATCGGCAGCCCTCATCCAAAATTTACGTACGGTTATAATTTAGATCTTGCCTACAAAAATTTTGATATTTCTATATTTTTAGAAGGTGTTTATGGAAATAAAATATTTAATTACTGGCGCGCCTATACAGTTTGGCCGGGCGCTTTAGCTGCAGGAAGCAATGATACCTGGAGCACAACAAATACAGATGCTTCACTTCCAATTTGGACAAATGGAACAAACGACGATCAAAATCCTTCTACTTTTTTTATTGAAAATGGTTCTTACCTGCGCATAAAAAGCTTACAGGCTGGATATACATTTTCAAAAAACAAAGCATTTAGCAGGTTACGCGTTTATGTGCAGGCATTCAATCTCGCAACGTTTACAAAATATTCAGGTCTCGATCCTGAAATAAGTGATGGAAGTCCTACAAACTATGGCGTTGACCAAGGTGGCAATTATCCTATCCCAAAGAAATTTTTAGTAGGAATAAATTTCAATTTATAGAATTATAAAACTGTCGTATGAAAAAGATATTATCAATTATAATTGTTCTGTTTCTTTTTACTGCCTGCAAAAAAGATTTTTTAAACAGACCGCCAACTGGTGTTGTAACCATAGATGTATTATCAGATAATGCAGGCGTACAGCAATTGTTAACCGGGGCTTATCATGATGTTACCGGCTTAACCATTCACTCTGGCTGGTGGAGTACTACCGGCACCAACTGGATTTATGGAGATATAACATCAGGTGATGCTTACAGAGGTGGCGAAAATGATGGCGCTGATGGTATAACTATTGAGCATTTCCAGGTGCAGCCTTCAACAGGATATATTGCTGATAAGTGGCGCTCAGATTATGATGGCGTATCAAGAAGCAACGCTGTAATTCTCGCTGCAACTGCCGCAATGGATATGACGGATGAACAAAAAACACTCGCTATTGCACAGGCAAGATTTTTACGTGGTCATTTTCATTTTGATGCAAAAAAGATATTCAATAATGTACCATATATTGATGAAACAGTTACTGATTTCAAGGTAGCAAACACGGAAGATATTTGGCCAAAAATTGAAGCTGATTTTCGATTTGCTTTTGATAATCTTCCTGCAAAAATGGATCTAAAAGGTGAAGCGAATAAATGGGCAGCCGGTTGTTATTTAGCCAAATGCTATATGTTTGAACACGAATACGATAAGGCAAAAGCTTTGCTCGATTCTATTATCCCTGCAACTTATGGTGGACATGGAAACGGCACCAATGCGCAAGGTGCACCTTACGCTTTAGTTACCAACTTCGATGATAATTTTAATGCTGCAACAGAAAATAACGCAGAGCAGGTTTTTCAAATTCAGTTTTCTGTAAATGATGGATCGAATGGTGGCAATGAAAATATTGGTGAATCTCCAAACACGCCATCTTTTTATCCGCTCAGCAGTTTTTATACAACATGGAAACAACCTTCATTTAATCTTGTTAATTCATTTAAAACTGATGCGAGCGGGTTGCCTATGCTTGATACCTTCAACGTAACCAACATGACAAATGATGAAGATGTTAGTGGTGCCGATTATAGTTACAATGCTTACCAGGGAACAGTTGATCCAAGATTAGACTGGACGGTTGGCCGCCGCGCAGTACCTTTTCTAGATTGGGCTGATCCTGAATTTTCTACGCAATACACTTATTATTCTTCTAACCCCGGTTCAGATCCGGTAAATGTAGGATGGATTAATGATCGTTCATTTGGCGGACCTTATAATCCTGTAAAAAATAATTATCGCGCAAGCCAGTATGGTGTTTATGGCGACTATTATGCACAAGGTTATTTGCTTGGCAGCGGCTCAAATTATAGCATCATAAGATTTGCTGATGTATTGTTATGGGCCGCAGAATGTGAGGTAGAAGTAGGTGATTTAAACCGGGCAAAACAATTAGTAAATTACGTGCGTGAAAGAGCAAGAGATGGTCGTTATGTTGAAGTATCTTATGATTATATTGGTAACTATTATCCTTCTGCAAATTATTATATGGATACTTACAATCAACCCTGGACGGATAAAGATAAAGCACGTGATGCTGTACGTTTTGAAAGAAGATTAGAGTTTGGTTTGGAAGGTCATCGCTTTTTTGATTTGGTGCGCTGGGGCATTGCTGCAGATTACATTAATACATACCTGGATAAAGAAAAATCAAGATTGCCAAACAATTTAACCGGCGTTTCTTTTACTGCTGGAAAGAATGAATATTTTCCTATACCACAGGGAGAAATTGATCTTGATCCGAACTTAAAACAAAATCCTGGATACTAAGTTGTAAGTAAAATAGTATGTAAGCAGTAAATAGAGCAATCTGTTTGCTGCTTCTTAATTTTATAAATAAACATTCGCATGCAAAAAATAATTTTATTGCTTTTTATAACTACATTTTTTATAACTGCACATGCACAAAACAGTGAAGTTTTTTTTGTCTCAAAAGAAATTACACGCGTTGCAATTGGCGGAAATTTTTATTATCATCCTGCTGCAAAAGATTCAGATAATAATTCAATAACATATTCACTAAAAAATTTGCCCAAATGGTTAAGATGGAATGCTGACACACAAAGCATTTCAGGCAAAACAGAAAAAGCCGGTCAATATCCGGTTGATATAATTGCATACACAAAATCAGATACAACGCATCAGCATTTCATGCTTACAGTTTTTAATAAACAAACAACAAATATTTTGTGTTTGGGAAACTCAATAACAAATGGTGTAGATACATTCAACAGCTATCGTCGTGATCTTTGGCAACTATTGCATGCTGGCAATTATAATTTTGATTTTATCGGTTCTTGGGGTAAACATCACATGGCAACGGATGTGCCTGTTCCTGATTTTGATATGGATAATGAAGGTCATTCAGGATGGACATTCCAGGATATTTTGAAACAACCATCATGGGATAGTACAAGAGGGAATTTGCATGAATGGATAAATAATTATAAGCCAGATATTGTTTTAGTTGAGCTTGGAACGAATGATGTTTTTCAATGCAGAAAACCCGGCGATATGTTTGCGAACTTAAATGTGATATTGTATTTACTACGCGAAAAAAATAAACAAGTAAAAATATTTCTTGCACAAATTCCGCCGCTTGGTGCACAATGGAGCGATAAAAAATTATGCGGAAATGATACAACTTACCACAATGCGATTATTAACCTAAATAATGATTTTGTATCGTATGCACATGAACATTCAACTACTCAATCACCCATAATTTTAGTTGATCAATATACAGGTGTAAATCCTGCTACCGATACTTTTGATGATATTCATCCTAACACAAAAGGAGAAAAAATTATGGCAGAAAGATGGTTTGGTGCGATCAAAATATATCTTAAAAAATTATAAAAACATAGAGCTAATTATTACTTTTTTCATAATCAATAATTACCACTAAATCCTGCGTGCCTGTTTGCTTTAATCCATGTGAGCTGCCAGCTAATGTAAGAATTGCATCACCGGCGTTTACCTCAAAAGTTTTATTATTCATCGTCATTTCGCCTTTACCAGTTAGTATATAATATATTTCTTCTTCTTTTTGCAAATGATAGCCGATCGCAGAACCTTGATGCAATATTCTTTTGCGAAAAACAAGTTTACTATTTGTCGCTCCATTAAAAAAATTATATACTGTTGTATTGCCACCACCATTATGCGGCGCAGGTTCATTCTTAGCTATATTATTTTCATGTTCTAAAATATAACCGATTTGTTTTTGTTGTGCATAAGCAACAGAAACAAAAATTATTGTGATAAAACACAACACAATAGTTATTATAAAAATCTTTTTACTCATGCTGTTACAATTTATAAATAATCGATTCGTATGGTTTTAATAAAATGGTGGTTTCATCAATATTATTTGCAGAATCATTTTTATAATTACTCAAAAGTACTTTTGCGTTGCTTATATTAATTCCAATATTTGTTTTAGCATTTGAAGAAGAGAAATTTAATACGATCAGCATTTTTTCATTTTGATATTCTCTTACATAAGCATAAACATTCGGGTTGTCTTTATCCAACAATGTATATTTTCCATAGACTAACACAAGGCTATTTTTTCTTAGCTGAACAACTTTTCTAAAATAATTTAGAACAGAATTTGAGTCTTTGTTTTCTGCAACTTCATTGATAGTTGTATAATTTGGATTTACTTTTATCCACGGCGTACCTGTTGTAAATCCAGCATTATTTGTTGCGTTCCATTGAAATGGTGTGCGCCCGTTATATCCCTGCTTTCAAAAGCTTTTCTTTTTATATAAGCAATTGTATCGCCGCCAATATTTTTTACATGTTGATATTCATTTAAAGTTTGCACATCACGATAATCTTCCATTTTATTAAACCTGATATTTGTCATTCCTAATTCATCTCCATTATAATAATAAGGCGTGCCGCGCATCGTCATAATAAATGTAGCAAGCATTTCAGAAGATAATGCGCGAAAAGCAGGACTATCATTTCCAAACCTGCTAACCATTCTTGCCTGGTCGTGATTTGCCAGAAAAACGGATAGCCAGCCGGCATTTTGAAAAGCACTATCCCAACGGCTGAAAACTTCTTTAAAATGAATTAAGCTATAACCTTCAGGTTTGGCAATATCAACACCTTCAAACGCGTAAGCCATATTCAATTCGTGGCGATTTGAATCTACAAGATTATGTGCATTCGTAAAATTATTTCCCGCGCCTTCTGCTACACTCATCACATCATACTTACTTAATACTTCATTATACATTTCCTGCAAATAACCATGCAGGTTTCCCTGCATTGCATAATATTGAGTGAAGTTTTTTTCAAATTCTTGCGGAAATGCAGGCCACGTTGTATCCTTTGCCGCAAACTGAAAAGCATCAAGCCTGAAACCATCAATGCCTTTATCTGCCCAGAATTTCATAACATCAAAAACCTCATTTCTTAATGCAGGATTCTCCCAATTTAAGTCCGGCTGCTTGCGCGAAAAATAATGCAGGTAATATGCATTCGTTACTGAATCATATTTCCAGGCATCATGATTTACATCAAATAAACTATAACGATACGGCGGCTTACCATTTTCTGCATTCCACCAATGATAATATGCACGATACGGATTTGTTCTTGAGCTTTTACTTTCTTTAAACCATTCGTGTTCGTCGCTGCTGTGATTCACTACCAAATCCATTACGAGTTTTATGCCGCGTTCATGCATGCCTTTTAACAACGCATCAAAATCAGCCATCGTTCCAAAGTCTTTCATTATGTTTCGATAATCACTTACATCATAACCATTATCATCATTGGACGAACTATAAATTGGATTTAACCAAATCACATTTATACCAAGACTTTTTATATAATCAAGTTTTGAAATAATACCTTTTAAATCTCCAATGCCGTCACCATCATTATCTTTAAAGCTGCGCGGATAGATTTGATAAACTATGGCTTCTTTCCACCACTTTCTTTCAGTTGTATCCGGCGGATTTGTTTGTGAAAAGATTTTTTTTACATGGAAGAATGTGCAATTAAAAACGAAAAGAATAATAAATGTATAACGCATAGTACCTATTTATAAATATATGTAAGATATAAATGTTTAAAAATATTGTTTAAAAACATTACGCATAATGTTTTAATTATAATTGCCACTTTTTTAAATTTTAATACTAGTTAAGAATAAAAATTAATAATTGTCATTTATACAATTATTAAGCATAAAAAATTATATTGCATTACTATACAACGATTGCAAACGATGATTAAATTATTCATTTTTATTTCACTTATTTTAGCCTGCGATAAAAATGCTATTCCTGCAACTAATAATACGTCAATAAAAAGAACTTCTTATTATTTCAGTGCAGAGGGAAATGATGCAAATGATGGTTCATTTCAACATCCTTTGAAATCAATTAATCTTATAAACATGCTTCGTTTTAATAATGGAGATTCTGTTTTATTAAAGGGAAATGAAACTTTCGCCGGAAATCTTCAGTTTAACATAAACAATACTTTACACAAAAATTTTGTACTTACTTCTTACGGAAACGGAACACCAACAATTGACGCTGGAAACGGAACAGCAATTGAATTCAATCAATCATCTTACCTAAATATTAGCAATATTATTTGCAAAGGTTCCGGGCGAAAAAGCTGCAACACAAAAGCTGGTATCTTAATCAATAATTGCAGCAATGTAAATATTTCAAATATTGATGTAAGCGGATTTCAAAAATCAGGCTTACAATTATATAACTGCAAAAACACAGTTGTTGATAATATCTCTGCACACGATAACGGCGCAGCGGGCATCGGTGTTGAAGGCGATTTCAGGAACAAACTTGGCAGCAATAATATTCGCATTACAAATTGCACTGCAGTAAATAATCCCGGAGATCCAACAAATTTTACCAATCATAGCGGTAATGGAATTATTGTGGGTCATTGCACTAATGTTTTAATTGATCATTGCATGGCAACTAACAACGGATGGGATATGCCGCGCATTGGCAACGGACCCGTTGGCATTTGGTGTTATGAAGCAGACAGTGTTATCATTCAACATTGTCTTTCGTATCGTAACAAAACTTCTCCCGGCGCTGCTGATGGCGGTGGTTTTGATTTTGATGGGGGCGTAACCAATTCTATAATTCAATATTGTTTATCGTACAACAACCAGGGAAGTGGTTATTGTATATTTCAATATTGGGGTGCAAGTGCATGGCATAATAATATTTTAAGATTTAATATTAGTGTTGACGATGGTTTGGTTTCTGATTCGCGTGCCGGCGTTTATATTTGGAACAGTTCTACAGATTCAACACAATTTTATGATTGTGATGTTTACAACAATACAATTTATAATTCAAAACAAGCGGCTTTAAGTTTTTCTGAAAAAAGCCAGCGAAAAAATTTCAGGTTCTTTAATAATATTTTTATTGGAGCAGATAGTCTAATTCGCGGAAACAAGGGGAAAAATAGTGATGATGTTTTTCTTGCAAATGATTGGTGGAGTTTAGAAAAAAAATTTAACGCAGATGGCATGGATGATTTTACGGCATGGACAACTAAGTATGACATCGAACAAATAAACGGTAAAACAATTGGCTTGAATGTATTGCCGTCTTTTAAAAATGCAGACGATACAAGTTTTACAGATGTAAATACGATCAGCAGTTTTGATAGTTATAAAATAAATGTCGCATCGCCTGTAACACAATCTGGCATTGACTTACAAGCTTCATATAAAATTGATATTGGTAAAAAAGATTTTAATGAGAACTCAATTAATAAAAATTATTTAGGTGCATGCACAAATAAATAAAAATTAAAAGTCATAAAATATTGCTGCATGAAAAAAATCATTACGCTTACATGTTTACTTTTTTCGCTGCATTGCTTTTCACAAAAAAATATTTTGTTTGATGATGACTGGAAATTTTATAAAGGTGGCGTGCTTGGCGGACAAAAGATAGATTTTAATGATGCTGCATGGAGAGCAATTACTTTACCGCATGACTGGAGCATTGAAGATTTGCCGGGAACAAATTCACCGTTTAATAAAGATGCCATAAGCCAGGTGGGTGGCGGATTTACAACAGGCGGCACTGCATGGTACCGGAAACATTTTACAGTAGATAAAGCTGATTCAGGAAAAGTAATTCGCATTCAGTTTGATGGTGTTTATATGAATGCAGATGTATGGGTTAATGGCGAATATTTGGGCAATCATCCTTATGGTTATACAGAATTTTTTTTTGATATTACCAATGCAATAAAATTTAATGCTGATAATATTATTGCCGTTGAAGTAAAAAATGAAGGGGCAACAAGCCGCTGGTATTCGGGCTCAGGAATTTACCGGCATGTTTGGTTGCAGATGTCATCGCCTGTGCATATTACACAAAATGGTGTTTTCATTACAACGTCTGATGTTTCTTCAGCATCTGCAAAAATTAATATCAATACAAAAATCTTTAATCAAAGCAAAAGCACGTCGTCTATAAAATTACAAACAAAAATTTTAAATGATAAAGGCATCGAAGTTGCAGATCAAAATTCAATGCATGAGATAAAAAGTTATGATACTTATGAATTTAATGAAAATTCATTTATACAAAATCCTCAGTTGTGGTCAACGGAAAATGCAACATTATATATGGCCGTTACAGATATTTATCAGGATGATAAATTAATTGATGAACAAAAAACAAAATTTGGTATAAAAACAATTTCTTTTGATGCAATAAATGGTTTTCAGCTTAATAAAAAAACAATAAAACTAAAAGGCGCATGTTTTCATAATGATAACGGACCATTAGGTTCTAAAGCTTACGACCGTGCTGAACAACGTAAAGTAGAATTATTAAAAGCAAGCGGCTTTAATGCAATCAGATGTTCGCACAATCCGCCTTCAACTGCTTTTTTAAATGCGTGCGATAGTCTTGGTATATTGGTTATGGATGAAGCCTTCGATTGCTGGAATTATGGAAAGAATTCTTATGATTATCATTTATATTTTAAAAATTGGTGGAAAGCTGATGTAACAAGTATGGTGTTGCGCGACAGGAATCATCCTTCAATAATTATGTGGAGCATTGGCAATGAAATACCAAATATGGATGATCCTAAAGTAGCAGCTATGGCAAAAATCCTTTCGAATTTTGTACATAATGTAGACTCTACAAGACCGGTAACTGCAGCAGTAAACAGCGTATCAGACAAGAAAGATGATTTTTTTGAAGCGCTTGATGTGACAGGATATAATTATGCCAGGGATAAATATGAGCCCGATCATCTGCGCAAGCCCGGCAGAATAATGTTCTGCACAGAGTCATATACTTTGCAGGCTTTTGATTACTGGATGAGTGTGCTGGATCATAAGTATGTAATGGGCGGTTTTGTATGGACCGGCTTTGACTATATTGGTGAAGCAAGTATTGG
>CAXSDU010000016.1:0-12762 GCA_964236165.1 uncultured Parafilimonas sp.
AAAATGTTTTATGTTATTTACTATTTCCTGCTCCAGTACACGCTCATCATCTTCCGGATTAATATTGATGAAATCAAGAAGGTATTCATCTTTAAATGCATCTAATGCATGAGCCGCTAATTTCTGCGGCAATGTGGTTTTAAAATTATTCGGAAGCTTTCCTTTTTGATGATAGAGATCGCTTTCAATATGATATTGCAGCAGGTTCACCGTCCAATGATTTAGTGCGGCGTTTTGCATGTAATAAAAACGCTCTTTTAAATCTTTGATTTTTGATATCAGCAGAAAATGATGTGTAAAACTTAGCAGATAAAAAATATCATTATGCATATTTTCAAATTGGTTCGTTGCTGACGAACCAATTGGTGGTTGTTCTTTATTCTTGTTGGCATTATTCTTATCTGCTAATTGGTTCGTTGTTGATGAACCAATTTTATGCTGCAAAAGCATGGGATAAGCTTCATAAAAAATTTTCATTTTTTTAATATTTTGTGCGGAAAATCCTCTTAATCCCGGCAACTCTTTTTGCAAATCAGCAGAAATATTTTGCAGCACTTTATCACCCCATTTCGCTTGTTTTATTTTTTCATTCAACATTTTACCAATGTTATAATATAGCAGTAGTAATTCTTTATTTACAAGCCTTGCAGCATTATAACGGCTTTCAAGAATCTGTTGTTTCACCTCTTGTACAAATTTGCTGTATGTGTTATTGGCTGGCATCACTTAATGTTTCTAATTGATAAAAAAGTATTTTTCAATCTTATATCCTTTTAATTCTATTCACTAATAAAAGATCTTGCATATCAAAATTAATAAGGTTGGTATAACATACAATCACATGATTCAATTTCGATCATGATCTAACATAATGCCTTTAACAAAATGAAAATCACAATTTATCAAACTGTATAAAGTTGAGTAAAGTGAAAATTAATTTGATATGTTTTGATACAGTTTAATATGCTGAATCAAAATAATTTTTAACAATGGTACACTTTGATACGCGGCACTATCGCCAAATTAAAATGTTGAAAAAAGAAGTGTTATATGCAATGGATTTTTGTTATTGCAATGGAAATTTACAATAACTACCGAAAATAAACGTGCCATTAGCACGTAATTATGATAAAGAAAAAGGAACAATTGTGTTTCCGCAACGCGGCAAAAAATGAATGGAGTAATTGGGCATATAGCAATTTAATTAAAGTTCTTTTTACAAAAGGGAAACATACTTTTAGTCAAGCTTTAAAGATTATGATAACAGGATGCTAAGATAAACCATGCAATGATTGATGCAATAGGGCTAATATTTTATGTAAATATTTATATTATAATATTAATTTTCTTGTCAAGAATCTTGTATAATGTGCGTCAATTTTTGATTGAATTTTCGTAGCACTGTTAACAATCGGTACAACAAACAAACGGCACTTCTGTTAAAGGTGATGTGCGTAAAATTCTGTGTTCACCCAACTGATCACTCAATGGCTTTGGCTGTTGTATGTACATCATAGCTGTTAATTCATTGTCTGAAAATCTTGATGAAGCTTCCTTTAATTCTGCGTGTGCATCAGGATGAAATGAAGCGACGTTGTTTGCAATTGCAGAAGACTTGCTTTCGCCAAACTCATTTATGTGATCATATATATTTGTAATAGTTGGCAACATTTCAACACATAAAACACTCAGCGCAGAATCAGTTGGCAAACCATACATCGCTAATAATTCATTCACTTCATCATTTTGCCATAAACCTGTTCCATACTTTGCAGCATCTTTATTAATTACTGTTTCATCAACGGGAAATAAATGAAACTTGGTATCAATGCCGGTAAGTTTCGGATTCCAGTTTTGTATGGCTGATAATTTTAAATCTTCAATTTGCTTATCCTTTAAATTCAAATATGCGTTGGTGTTTTGATGAAATGCAACCTGTGTGCGCCAATCCATTCTTCTGTCATCTAATAAAACGTTTCTGAAATCTTTATTATCCGCTTGTTTTACCTGCGCATATAACAAAGCCCAAAGCTGTGTGCGTGGCGGGTCTGAAGTAACATTTTTTCCTTTGTAAACAGCCTGCGCATACGGTGCGGTAACATATAATTTTTCTTCATCGCGGTTTACATTGCATAATAAAACTGGCGCCGGATGTTGAATGCCGGTTGCACGTAAAGCCCTTCCAAATCTGCCTTGCGCCGTTGTCCAAACATTTTGGTCAGTGCCTTTATATTTATAATGACCAACGCGAATTTCATACGTAAAAAATCCAAACATTTCGGGTGATTCACTATTCAATCCCGTCGGCAAAGACAACAAATAATGCGTATCACTATCATTTGCTTTTTGCATGGGCTGCATTGCATTAATGCCTGCAGTATCTATTGATTGATTGGGTGTGATAACGCGGATATATTCTGCATCAATTGGCAACGCAGGTTCATCTGGCGCAGCCATCATTTCAGGATTATTATTGCTGATGAGTTGGTCTGGTGCATAAGCCAATACTCTTGCAAAATAAATGTCTTTATCATCTGCAACCGGCTCTTCAAATTCAATCCATAAATAACGCTGGCGCGGACCGCTGGATGAATATTTTTTATTGCGATGATAAGGCGAAAGTGCAATGCCTGCTGAAGCAATTTTTGGCAACTGCGCAGGATTGATTGTAACAGGCAATTCAAGTTTTAATTGAAGCGGCTTATCTTTTTTAGTTGCATAACCTGTTTTAAACTGCGCCGTAACTGTATATTCCACTTCAATCAAATCAGGAAAGCGAAGCTCTGTTTGATGCGGCGGTTTTTGCATCAACGCAGTTTTTGGTTCAACTGCATCAATAAATAAAATGGTTGTGTGGCTTCTGTCTGCACTTTGCAAAGCATTTATAGAAGCTGTTTTTTTAATTTCAATGGAACCAACAATTTCTGTTTCGGTTTCTGAAATATCATCATGCTGAAATCTCTTTTTTCTTTCGATGATGAAGCTTACATCATTCAATGCATCCCACGTCCAGTCACGGTTTATTTCAAGTGTAACACAAACGAGCCAATGATGAATTAAATCTTCTTTACTCGCAAAAGTGAGTGAAGAATTATCCGGAGAAAGTGTATGCCGGATTCTGTTTGAACAACCAAACTGAATTCTTTGTCCTGCTCCACCTATAAGTGTTAAGCCTGAATTTTTTATGTCGAGTTGTTGTGATAGCCGCTGCATAATATCAGGCATTTCAGGTGCTGTTTTTCCTATTAAAAAATTTACATAATTGCCATCAAAAACAGGCGGCGGGTCAGGTTGTAAATAAATACCTTTTATCTGCGAAGCTGCACTTGTATTCAGCAATAAATCTTTTTCATTTTGTGAAGGTTGCTCAACTAAGAACTGCGTTATTTTTCCATAGCGCGTATTATAATTTTCATCATCATTTTCCAAACCATAATATCCGTCAAACTCTTTACACACCGCGCGCATGGTAAGCCTGATGGTTCTTCCGGTTGGCAAAGGCAATGCCTCCATTGTATCAATTTGCGCTTTTGTAAAACCAAAGTCATCACCCAAATCACTTTCATCACCAAAATTTAAAACATGCGCATCAACATATTGCAAAGGCAAGTTTAATTCGTCATCAAAAATTGCAGATGCGGTTGGAAAATTTCGTGTTGTGGTGAAATATTTTATGTAAGATTCACGACCTGTAACGCTTAACAAATTATCCATTTGCAAAGCTTTTATTTCAACAATAATTTCAATACTTGCTACATCAGGATCACTGATACCAAAAGCTTGTTTACCAAGCATATTTTGCGAAGCAGTTTTTAACAAGCCAACCGGGTCAGTATATTTCCCGGTAAACACAACACTTGGATAACCCAACAACGGACGATTTATTTTTACAGATGTATCCGTAAAAAGTTTTGAATCATCATTCGGAATTAAATCTGCTATCTGTAAAGCATTGGGCGCAACATATCTTTTAAAATGTGTTGTAGCCAACGGAGCTGGTGCATCATAAACTGGGTTTTCATCAACAGTTGGCCCGCCGCCGCTTGTATCGCCCAATCTTATTCTGAACTCATAAATATGTCCATATAATAATTCAGTATTTATGTTTGCCGGCGAATAAATTTTATTGAGATTATTTTGGGATGCGCCTGTAACATTTGTAAGCGGGTCAGCTTTTACATCTGCATTATTCTGATAAATGTCTGCCGCATCTTCATCATGCAACACCATTGATTTACCTGCCCAATTTGCAAAGTACATCGGCAACCAAAAGTTGTTTGATATATCACCGTTTATCTGCGACGGATAAACCTGGTAATTTAATTCACCTGCAAAATCTCCAATGTTTTGTTGTGCTATTGAAAGCGGCGCTTTGCTTGTTACAAAATTTAATGTATCCCAGTTTGCGTTGCCTTTTTCACGAATATCAATCTTATAGCCAAACACACCAAGCGGCGAATCTAAACGTGTTTTTGTTCCGGGCTTATCTTCTGCCAATGCACGCACATACCATGTAAGAATTTGCTCGTCATCCCAACCCAAACGAATGCCTGTTTCTTTTGTTGGATGAAAGCCATCGCTTTCTTCCTGTAAAAATTCTGGCTTACCGGTTGAAACGAATGAACAATTTTTGCAAAGCCATCATCATACGTTGACGCTTCAATAAACACATTATCGAAACCGTCTGTTGGCGCTGTTGTAATTACAGGAAACTGCACCGGCGCAAACAATGTTCTTGCTTCACCATTTTTTAATGCAGGAATTCGTGCAGCATATAATTTTATAAACTTACCGCCAACAAAAGCATCGGGTTGTGTTATGTTTTGCTGTTCTTTATAATCGCTTTCATCAGCAAGGTCAACATATAACCAGCCACCTTTATTTAATAATGTTTCATCAACCTCAAACTCAGCACTGTAAATCATTCCTGCTTTTTGTGCAAGCAAAGGCTGACGCAAAATGTATGCATAAACCTGTCCCCACGATATTGAATCATCAGAAGGTTTGAAGCCTGCATTATTTCCTTTGTTACGCATGGCACATGCATAACTATCATCAATTACAGCATTGGTTACAGGCGTTGTAAAATTGAATGCGCTGCGATAAGTAAGTGGCAAATATTTTTTTACAGATTGCTCAATAGGCAACGCTGTTTTATTTTTTATGTTGATGACATTACTATTTGTATTTACGGCGCCAAGATTAGTGATGCTGAAGTTTGGTGCTAATGCATTGAACAAATTTGTTCTGTCACCGCTTGCATTTGTTGCAAGATTAAAAGATTGAAACGGCAACGCTAACGATGGAAAATTTTCTAAACTATCAACCACTTTTGCAGTGAAAAAAATATTTGCTGTTGCAAACGGCGGTGCATCAGGTATTGATGGCTGAAATGCAATCGCATTTGTTAACGGGTTTTGATTGCGTGGCAATAAAACAATATTCAGTTTTAAAATATTTCCATCAAAGCTTTGCGGAAAACTCATTATCGTAAACCTGGTATAATTTTCATTAAAAAACCATTAAATAATTTTTATGGATGGGTTTTAACCGATTTGTCTTGTTCACTCCAGGATTTACTGAAATCAATATCTATAACAAAGCAAATGCTGATATCTATTGCAAATGTTACCTGCGCTTCGCAAGTTGTGCTGTCTGCATCGCTGTTGCGTGAAATACTTCCCTGCGCTTCGATAGTAATGGTTATTTCAACCAAACCGCCAAGCCAATCTGCATGACCCTGGAATAATAATGATGCAGTTAATGTAAGTGTTGATGAATCATAATAAATTTCAACACCAACCATGTATAGTAAACTTACATTGCCAACCACAGGCAGCCCAACAACTATCTGTGCACCAAAACCAAATTTCATATCCATTGAAGGACCTTTACCTGTATCAGCAGCAATCTTTAAATCAACCGTACCAACCGCATAAACCGTTGCAACACTTAGCGAGACACACATTATTGAAAGCTTTCCATAAAACTCAACATAAGCCCCGGCTGTTGGTAAGAGTTGAGATGGGTCAGTTGTTACTTTTAATGTTTCGCTGAAGTAAACACCCAGCTTCATCGAAGCTTCTAATTTTAGCGGCGTATTCGGGTCATCATAAACAATATCAGGCGTTGGAAATTTTACAACCGGAATTTCTTTAGATGCGTCAAATTTATAACTCCAGCTATCTGCATCATTACTCATTGCAATCTTCAAACCTTTCTTTAAAGCATCACCATATTTTGCACCCTGCAGGTCAATTAATATTTGAAGAATATCCATCACCACATCTAATGCTTCGCTAAATTCTACCTGTGGTGCAGGGAAATCAGGATTGCTGCCATTGCCCCCGTAACTTGGTTCAGCACCATTCTGCGCATCAAAATTTCCTTTGATTGTTACAAGTCTTGTCAACGGACCTAAATCAACCACCATTGCCATGTTGCTCAACTTACTTTTCCAGTTATCTGCAACATTTGATGCAAATGAATCAACATCAAAATTTAATAAACCGCCTGCATTATTAAAGCTCGATGGATTATGATAATCAGGACTGCCATCCGGTTTTTTTGGAACACCATCGCCGTTTCTAACATCGGCTTTATACTCTACATAAATTTTTAAAAAACTTGTGTTGATTAAATACCATGGCTTTGATAAATCTAACAAAGAAGACAAATCAAAATTTTCTGCCTGCTTTAATAATTTATAACCTTCCTGCAATACTTTTCCTGCTCCATCTTTTTTATTTATTTGCATCAACTCAAGCAGCTGTTTGCCTGCATCTGTTGCCGCGTTTGATGCGAAGTTTTGCGCCAATGCAATGGCATCACCATAATTATTTACAGCATCACCAATGTTTGGAAAAATTCCTTTTGCATTCATAATGCGATAAGCATCTGCGAACAACGGCGGCGTTTTGCTCATCAGTTTTCCAACATCAGTTGCACTTGCCAATTTTTGATAAGCCGGCGTAAGAAATAACGCTTTTTGTGTATTGGTCGATTGAAGAAAACCAAAGTTGATTGTGTCTGTTGTTGGCAATCGCAATAACTCTGTTGGATTAGCTATGCGCAATAAATCATTATCAGGATAATTTAAATCGATATCAAGTTCCCCGATACGTATCAACGGAACAGTTACGCCTTCAGGCAGCGATGTTACCTCACCGGTTTTAGCAAGATGCGTAACCATGCTCCATGAACCTTCTTTCGGTAAAATTGCATTGCCTCTTGCGGCTGCAACAAACACAGGATTTGCATTGGATGCATCTGCAGAAATATTTACATCAATTCTATTTACACGCAATTGCTGACCATTCAAACCAATATCAACAATACAATTTACCGCACCACCAATTGAACCTTGCTGATAATTTAATAACTGTGCAAACGCTGTTGGCGTTAACGGAATTCCTGTTGGCGCAACCTGTACAAAACCAAGAATTTTTTTTGAAGGAACACGTCCGTTCACCTGACCTTGCACTGTATTTTCAATATCAATATCCGCATCAAAATAAACAGGCTCAAGGTCAACATCAACCGGGCTTGTTGCGCTGTTATATTGATAAATATATTTGTTGAAAGCATTGAATTCATAGAAACCTGTTATATCCATTTTTGGTTTAAAAGGTTGCACATCATTATTAGCAGCAACAATATTTTTTATGTTGTATAAACCTTTTATTGTACCCGGATGAATTTTGTACGGCAATACTAATTTGGTAACAATTTTTTTTGGATCCGGGTCATCATGTGTTACCACATGAAACCTGAAATCAAACTTACCATCGCTCTCTGCTTTCCATCCGCTATCATAACGATATTCATAACCGCTTGCTGTTCTGAATAAAGTAATCGTTCTTACCACATGAATTCCCCATGGATAAATTATACTTTTAACCTGTATTACTTCGTGTGCTGTCCTGCCAACAAACACTTCAAATTCAGCCTGGCTTGTTGTGGCAAACTCAGCATCTTTATCTTCCCAATTACTAAAAATACTTGCACCATAACCGCTCAAATCAAATCTTGTTAGTGGCACGCTTGTTTCATCTGCAAGAAAAAATTCGCCGTTAAAAATTTTTGTAACATCATAACCTAATGTGCTTGCATTTGTTTGTGAGCCTGAAAGATTCAGCACATTATTTATTTGTATTGTAGCGCCATGAAATTGATTGCTTACATCAGGATTACCACTTGTACCACCGGTTAAACTCAATTGAATGCCACCATGTAATTTGTCGTTAAACGTTGGGCGATTTTCTTTGATGCCTGGCGAAGGACTTTGGCTTGTTTTATCAAGAGTTGCAAAAGCGCGAATACCAAATGGCAAAGTAAACAATGCGCCTATTTTATTTTTTTCTTCGTTGTGATAAGAATGCACCAAGGCATTTGTAACAGGTATTGGCGCAACAGGAACAAACTGAACGCTGTTATTAAATAATCTTGTTGCGCCGCCATCATCAGGATAATAATTAAAAAGTGCAGGCGGGTCGCCGGCTTTTTGCGGCGGCGTTAAATTAATAACAGGTTCCCACGAAATCTGAGGCAGCGTGAATGCTTTTACGTTACGGTTTTGCGTAACCACATTCATGCCTTCAATCTGCAACGGAAAATTATTGTCTGTGGTTGCGGCAACATCATATGTTTTATACATCTCAAGCCTGTCGTTACCAGCAATATTTCCTTCCCTCGAATAAGTTGCCTGGAAGCTAACGCCCATCTGGTTTGCACGGCTGCTTACATCGAGCAACGCAAACATATCATTCTGAAAAAAACTAAACCTGTCATTCCATGCAGACTGGTAATCCGGCAAACCTTGTATCATCATCATCTCCGTTTGAAATGTTGTGCCTGTTGCAACATCATTATTTGTTGATGTATCAACACTATCATTTTTATTTAAATCAAAGTGTTGTATAAATGCACTGTTCTGAAGGAAAGGCTGTGTTGTTGAATTTATATTATTGATACGTTTATCAAATGCAACTGCTGCATATGTTTGTGTTTGTTGTGGCAAAGGCGCAAAAGAAAATGACACATCAACATTATCTGCATCATCCGTTTCCTTAACCCATTTTATTGAACAGATAAGCATTAACCAAACCTGTTGATTATAGCGGTTTTGGTAAGCATCACTAACTCCTGCAATTCTTGAATAATATGCAAACTGTTCTTTTAACACGCCAAGATTTGCTGCGTAAGGATCAGGCAAAATAGGCAGGTAAGCATAAATGCCAAACGACAAAATAAGATTTGCTTTTTCAACATTTATAAAATTTTCTGCAAGCTCACCAAACAATAAGCATCCGTTTGTTTTAGTGGTTTTGAAAACAGCATTATGCAATACAAAAGATACTGGCTGCGGAAAATATGCGATTACATTTCCTATATTATCTGCAAAAATATTATCATCATATAAATAAACAAATCTGCCTGTATTTGATGCAGCAAGAAAGAGCAAACTGTTTTTTGTTTTTATATCAAGTGGCTGTGCATTAACTGTATTTGTTTGCGCAATAATCATTTCGCTGCCTGCTGCATCAGATAAAAAAAGAAATGGAAATGCTGTGTTATAAAATAATTCGATGGATGAACGATGCGGGTTTAATGCATCTTTCCATAATAAAAATTGTTGTGTGCCGGAAAGATTAATAGCAGCAAATTCAAGCACTGAAATTTTTCCAACATTCAATTGAATGTATGGGTTGCTTAAATTAACAGCGCCATTTTGCATACCCAACCATTGTGCTGAAAGACCTGTTTTGCAATGAATGGTAAGCGCACCAATACCTTCAGCAGCGGTTGGATTATTGATATCGATTTGTGCAACCGGCAATGCCCACGCACTCCATTCGATAGGTGCATTGTTTGAAAGAATATTGAACGCAGATAAATTATTCCGGATTGAAAATTCCTGTTCAGAACAAATAAAAGGAACAAGTATTTCATTCAATAAAGCATCAAAAGAAATTGGCGCATTTGCATTCCATGTGAAGCCTGCCTGTGAGCCATATAAATCCCAGTCAGCATCTGAAACCAATTCCGCATTCGCTGTTGTATTTCCCGAAAAATGAAAATTAAATTGTTGTGGTAGATTAAGCGAAGCTGCTCTTGCATCTTTGCCATAATCGCTTGTTGTATCTGCATTAGAAACAGCAGGTTGTTCAAGCTGAAGTTTTACGCTTATTGTTACGCCTGCATTAACGGTTAATTTATTATTGATGTTTTGCGGCGGTTCGGTTAAACTTATTTCACCACCTTTTATTTTTAAACCTGTGTAGTAGTTTGCAGGTACATCTTTCGTAAATACCTGCGAGTTTATCCATATCGTATTTCCGGTTAAATTGTATGAAGATGCTAAGCCGCTTACAAAAGGAATATTGTCGAAAAGCCTTCTAAAAACGCTGGTATGAAAAAGTAAAACAGGTTCGTTATTGCCTTGTACATATAAAGCAATCAATTCTTCAAACTTATAAAAATCATACCACAGCTTTCTGCCATCATTACTTAAAAACGGACCAATGGTTTTATCAACTGCTGCACCGGCTGCCCATGATGGAACAGAAGTTTTTATTTGCGTATTACGTATGGGAGTGTCGCGAATAAATAATCTTTGTGTTGGTTTTTCTTTTGTTGCTGAAATGCTTTCTGCAACAGCACTTGAAGCTTTTATTGATTGTTCTTTTTCTGAAAAAATATTTTGCTCTTCATGAATAAACGACATGCCTTTTAATGCAGGAATATCGTTACCAATTAAAGAAGTTGATAATTGCTGATGCAAGGCATCGAGCATTTTTCTTTCACTGTCAGAATTGACCTGCAATTGTTTGGTGATATTGTCAAAAGAAACTTCTTTAAAATTCATAATTGAAATAATTTAGTGATGCTGAAAGCAAGTGCAGAAAAAAATTCGACATAAATTAATTACTATTTCTGCAAACACAAATTTTTTTTGAAAAGTAATGCTTGATTTAGCACTTAGTTGATATGTCTTTCAATATACTTTTGAATTGAATCATTTGGATTATAAAGCATTAGAAAAGTTAATGAAGTGATAGAAAAATTTATTAGACTAATAGCGATTTTAAGTTATTTACTAATACGCCATCGTACATTTTCAAATTGTTTTAATCTGAACTGTTGGATAAATAATTGAGTTGCTACCCAAATAGGCTGTAGTTAAAGATCAAATTGTTGCCGCGGTTTTTATATTTGGCGGGTGTCATGCCTTCAATGAATATAAATAATGCTTTGGAACAAGATAGAATTGTTCTTATATAATATTTCCAGTTCGTTTGATTCTTGTGAACCAGATTAAACGACATTTTTATATAGCTATCTTTCCAATATATAAACATGCTTAGGTTGATTCGGCAGCATTTAAATAAGATTTTACTACTTAGCAGCGCGCACGAACGGTAAATACTAAACATGTTCTAAAAGAAATTGGCGTCAATTTTCAACACCTTATTTACGCCCTTCAAAAAAGGTAGATCCGGTTTACGTTTTCCTGATAAAATTTCTGAAACTTTCGATTGTCGTAATCCAATTTCAGCAGCCAGTTTTGTTTGGGTTAGCTTGCTTTCAAACATTTTCAATTCTATTATCTCAATAATGTTTTTTGGATTCTTTTTAGGTTTTAGACCCAATACTTCATCTTCATATTTTTCAGTGGCCGCCGACATACCTGCAAGCTTTTTAAGCTCTGCAGCTGACAAGTTGGTTTCCCCTTTATCCATCTGGTTATATATTGCCAGCATTGTTTCATGATAGACTTTCTTAGAATTGATTTTGTATTTTATGCTCACTATTTTTTAAAAGTGATTTTATCCGCTTTTATCTTATCGTATTCTTTATGTGTTCCCATAAAAAGAATAAATACAGTTCCTACTTTAAAGATAATCAAGACGACCAAACGGTACTGGTTCCCTTTAATATAAAAAACGTGCCTGTCGTTGCCAACAATGTCAGCCGCATTAAACGTTCTTTTTACCTTAATAAAGTTTTTCCAGGTTGCTGCTTTTGCATCAATATACCATTTCTACATCGCATTTTCAACATCCGGATGCTTTTGAATGAATGTCTGAATGATCGTTTTAGAGATGACTACCATCTTACAGTTATTTCGAAATTAAATAAAAATTAATCCCGATAAAATATCCAAATTTTGGATATTTATTTTGTCTGTTTTTGTTGGCACTCAGCTTTAACGCCTTCATGCATCTGACAAAAATTTAAGCAATGAAATTTTTACTGGATTACGTAAATTTTTTGATTAAGAAGTTTCATGCTCAATTTACTTCAAACTCTCAGAACCTGTAATCCTTCAACTTCTTCATGTCTTCACTTATCTTCTTATCCAGAATCTTTGCATAATGTTGAGTTGTTTTAAGATTACGATGCCCTAACATTTTACTTACTGTTTCAATTGGCACACCGTTGCTCAATGTTACTGTTGTGGCAAATGTGTGCCGCGCTATATGAAAAGTAAGATTGAAATAAATGCCGCAACTATCTGCTATTTCTTTTAAATAAGAATTCAGTTTCTGATTACTTAACACTGGTAACACTTTCCCCTTTACCCGGCATTGTATATGATCTTTGTAGCGTTCAATTATTTCTAAAGCCGCCGGAAGCAATGGTATTCTGGAAGTAACATTCGTTTTTTGCCGTTTTGCAATGATCCACAAACCGCCATCATTACCCTTAATAATTTCTGTTTGCTTAAGCTTTTGAATATCAGCATAGGCGAGGCCGGTG